>DAEH01000032.1 GCA_002497685.1 Euryarchaeota archaeon UBA169 | reverse complement strand
GCAATTGGTTCAGCAGTAATGTCTGTTGAAGCAAACAGTGGAAATGCTTACGCTTCTTATTCAGGGACAAGTATGGCTACCCCAATGGTTGCAGGAATGGCTGCATTACTACTTCAGGCTAATCCAGACTTACAACCTTTAATGATCAGAAGTATTTTGGAATCAACTGCAGAATATAAATGGTTAAGTCATCCAGTAAGGCCAAACAATGATTATGGTTGGGGTTTTGTTTTAATGGATGCAGCATTAGATGAAGCAATTCAGTATGACGCTAGCCTTTCCATAAATTTAAGCGCTGATACTTCCGTTATTTATTATGAAGGTAATGAGACAGACGGTGGAAATGACACGGCTTCTAGATTCTTTGTTCACGAAAATCAAAATTTAGAATTTATTACTGGTGGCAATATATCTAATATTGAATGGAGAGATGTTCTTATCGAAGATATTTGGCATACAGTAGACTCAATTGATGAAATAGATATAATGCAAACACAGTTGGGGCCTGGAAATCATACAATATGGGTTAGAGTCATAAGTTCTGAAGGTATAAGTGCCCCATTGACAGTTCCGTTGAATATTGGGGATGCAATTGCTTCTAAGAGTGAAGATACTCCAGGCTTTTCCTTTGTGTTTGTAGTGTTTTCACTTATCTTAGTCACAATATCTAGATCTAGAAGAGCATAATTCATATATATGCCCTTGATAGGGAAATATTATGCAAGAATTCAATGTATCTTTGGCAGATAAGCCAGGTGAGTTAGCTGAAGTAGCCTCAGCAGTTGGAGAAAATGGAATAAATATTCTTGGCTGTGTAGGTACTGGCCGTTCCACAGCTTCAGTAACGATGGTTACAGATGATGAAGAAGCTACTACCAAAGTGTTGAAAGAGATGGGTAGAGATTTTGAATCCAATGAATTGTTATTGACCACCCTTTCAAATGAACCTGGAGCTCTTGCAAAAATGGCAACTAAGCTAAGTGATTCAGGCATCAATATTATTTCATTTTACATAATGAAGATGGAAATGGATGCTGCAGATGTAGCACTAACAACAGACAATCCGGAAAAAACTAAAGAAATATTAGGAATATAATTTCAATGAAGGTTGATCTTCACGGTCTACCTCTTTCGGATGCGAAGCTTAAGTCACAGATTTCTGTAGCGGAAGCTTGGGAATCATCAAAATTATCTATTGAATTGGTGCATGGACATAATTTGGGTACAGCCATTAAGGATTATATCCAGCTTGATGAAGGTTTACAAAGAGATATAAAACGTATTTATCCAGAAATCTCAGAACTTCGGTTATCGGACAGAGGCTTGGGTTCAACAATTGTAAAGTTCAGGAGAAAATGAGTTGGCTTTAGATTTTACATCAATTTTAGCATTATCTTTTGTTTGTGCAGTGGGTGCAATGTCTCCAGGACCTAGTCTTGCTGTAGTATTGAGAAATACCATTTCAGGAGGAAGGCTACAAGGAATAATGACTGGCGTTGGCCATGGTATCGGTTTTGGAATTTATGCATTAATTGCAGTTACAGGACTTTCAGCTCTTTTACTTGCCCATGATTCTTTGTTTTTACTATTGCAATGGGGTGGTGCACTTGTTTTGCTTTGGTTGTCATATAATATGCTAACTTATATTCCTTCAGAGAGTGTAGAGGTACATGAAATCAGCGGCCGTAAAGGTTTCATTGAAGGTTTTTTGATTTCTTTTCTTAATCCCAAAATTCTAGTATTTCTAGTAGCTATTTTTAGTCAATTCATAGATTCCGAAATGAGTCAAACCGATAGATTGGTTATGGCTATTTTAGCTGGAATAATAGATACAACTTGGTATGTACTAGTGGCAGCTGTTCTTGCTGGCACCTCTTTAATCAATGTTCTACGTTCAAACTCAGTAATAATAGACAGAACAATTGGATTAATTCTTTCATTATTAGTTTTGGCTTTAGTTGCTAAAACTTTTATCTGACTTTTCCATATTATTAATGGTTTTCCAAACCCAAATAGGTCCCACTATGGCAGATACACTAACAGAGATTGCGATGGAATACCAAACCCAAACAATATCTCTAGAGTCGATAATCGCAAAATAGTAAGCCAATGGGGCTGAAACGAGTAAAACTCTTAGTGCAGTGATAACTAAAACAGGTATTCCTTGACCAAGTCCTTGCATTATTCTACCACATGGCATAGCAATACCAACAAATGGGTAAGTGAAACACAGTGTTCGTAAAGCACTCACTCCAATACTAGCTATTTCTTTATCATCTGTGAAAAGCCCAATTATGCTAGGTGTAAGAACGTAGACGATAGCAGAGGATATAGATACTATGACGAAAGCTCTCGATATTGCATAAATGATTATGCTTCTTACTTTATCGAAACGCTTTGCACCGGTAAACATCCCCACAGTTGTAACAAGGCCAGTAGCTATTCCCATAATTGGAAGAAACATTAACATATCCAATCTACTCGAAATGGTGTATGCAGCTACTGCATTAGATCCATATCCTATAATTAAAATATAATTAAAAACTCCCTGTCCAAAAGACATGATAATCATTGAAATCGAAGAGGGGATACCAACTACTAGTATTTCTTTCATTAATTTTCTAGAGAATGTAAAATTTTGAAGATCAAAAGAGATGTACGCATGATCCTTGAAGAATAGCATAAAGACAAATATGAAAAATACAATCATTTGAGATACAACGCTTGCAGCTGCAGCCCCTCTAACTCCCATATCTAATCCGAAACCACCATATTCATCTAGGTCAAAGATAAAAATAGGATCTAGAACTATGTTCAATATAGTTCCAGTAGCAGCCACCATTACTGGGAATTTCATATCTCCTTCACCGGCTAGTATTGAGCGGAAAACAATTGAAAAAACAATGAACATCATACCATAGCATGTAACTTCAAGATAGCTCCATGATTCTTCTATTAATTCACTAGGAGAACCCAATATGGAAAGCACTCTTTTACCAACAAGCAGACCGAATACGGTTAATGTAATTCCCATTACGAGTGCTATCAGTAAGCCATGTTTTGCAGCGTTATCTGCCTTTTCTTTATTTTCTTCACCAATAGCCCTTGCTATTGTGGCAGTAATTCCAGTACCTAGGCCAAAAGTTATTCCCATTACAAAAAAATATAGTGGCATGTTGAATGCAACTGCAGCTATTGAGTTACCTCCTAATTGTCCAATAAATAACATATCTACAATGGAGTAGAAAGTTTGAATGGCCATCCCAGCAATAACAGGTATTGCAATAGTCCAAAGTGAGCGTTCAGGATTTTCCAGAAATTCGTTTAGACGAGATTCTTTTTGTTCAGCCACAATATCCTTTCTCAACAGCCTATAAGAGTTATACTATTGATTCATTAATTTACTATTAATTAGTTCTTCAAATTTTTCAACATCAGAATTACATTCTTCCATTTCATTTTTAGTAACGACAGTAATGTATCCGGTTGCGGTTTTACCTATGACGCAAGGAGTAGCTCCTTCAGTATAGTTTTTGATTGCTTCATTTCTTTCATTAAGATGTATAAAATCAATCGTGATTGGCAATCTTTTTTCACAAGTGGCCCATTTATCTTTTGACTTTCCGTGGGTAATATCACATAATGAGCAATGATTATTAGAGAAAATTTTTCCCGCGAAATATTTAATTTCACCTATGATTCCCCCATCTGCATCATAGATTCCAATAAGCTTTGTAATTCCAGCCACATAGTTCACTTTTGAGAAGCATATAAATGATTACTCTCTAGTGCATAATTGCAGTGCGTACTGTTATAATGCATTATTAGCAATGAGAAAACTTGAGTTCTGACAATGCCAGTGAGGAAATTGAACCTCCTGCTGAATTATATGGCTACCATGCCACAAACTCATTTGCCAATGATATCTCAATGCCATATTTGAGCTATTTTGCAGTAAGATTAGGTGCCTCTTTTGAACAAATTGCTTGGATGCAATCCTTAATGAACCTTTTACCAAATGCATTACAATATTTTTGGGGTTGGGTGTCTGATACTAAATCTGTAAGAACTTATTGGATAATAGGCGGGTCTTTTTTTGGAGCTATTTCTTTGTATTTACTTTCCACAGTTAATGATCCTAATGAAATGCTTTTTATTGTGATAATCTATTCGGTCTCATTATCAATTATTAATCCAACTTGGGCAGCTTTACAGGGAGATTGGATGAATCCTTCTAAGCGAGGTAGTACTCTAAGTAAATTTCATGTAATTGGAGGTTTACTCGGATTAGTTGGTTCACTAATTGCCGTTTATTCAGTATATAGCGATGGTTCAAATTCAGCAGATCCTTTTAGGCCTTTATTCACGTTTGCAGCTATTGCTACATTTATTGGAGGTTTAATTCTCATCAGAGTACCTTATAGAGATCCAGAAAAGACAAAAGATTTAGTTTTATCTGAAACCGTTAAAAAAGAATATTCAGATACATTCCAAAGTTATGTTCGTGCTCAGGCATTTTATGCACTAAATATGTCTTTGATTTGGCCTTTATTTGCAATCATTCTTATTCAAGTCCTTGAAGTGGATAACATTGTTCTTGTAGCTTTCAGTCTTGTTGGAGCCGTTTCTGAAATGGCCTTTCAACCAGTAATGGGTAGATTGGTAGATAGAGTAGGTCCCTTACCAGTTCTTATTATGAGTAGAATAGGCTTTGCCATTTTACCATTCATTTATGCTTTTTTCCCTTATATTGAAGTTATGTTAATTTTACAAGTGGTCATTTTGGGCCCTTGTTTTAGTGCATTTTTAATAACTTCAAATGCGATGGTTCTTGATCTTGCACCAAATAAAGAAAGAGCTGCATACTTTAGTTATTACAATACACGCGTAGGCATTACTACTTTTGTTGGAGCGCTTATTGGAGGATATATGGCAGGTTATCTTGAAGATATTTACAATGATACGTGGAAAGCTATTTTTATCATATTTATTATCTCTGGAATAGGTAGAAGTATTGGAACACTTCCTTTTTTGAAACTCAGAATTCCTAAAAAATATCCCGGTTCAATATATTTAGTAGATAGACTTATGGAATTTAGAATGTTCAAACGTCGCTAATATCAGTAATATTTTTGTATTAAACGATGAAAATAGTGAACGCCGATTTCCCTTTTTGGTGAATATCTTCCTCTATCATAAGCTTTTGACTTAATTCCTTTTTGAACAGATTCAACAATTTCTTCATCTTCTAGTTCTACTTTGTCTAGTCCACTGCCCGCCCCTTTTTCCATTAATTCTTCTTTCCAAACATAAGTGAAATATTGTATTTCAGTTTCCTCTGCAGATTTTGGTTTTACTACATTTACGGAAAGTCCCCATGGGTAAAAATTAAACATCATATTTGGGAACAGAAAAAAATAGTATGCAGCAACATTCTTCCCATAATCTTGGTGTTCTTTAGGTAAATCAAAAGTATGTTCTTCGCCCTTTCCTATACCTATTTGTAAAACGGTATTATCTATTCCTTGGGTAAAATATTCATCGTATTCAAGAGCTTTATTCAGATCCTTATGAACAAATGGAATGTGGAAGCCTTCAAGGTAATTGTCACAATAAAGAGCCCAATTTGCTTTTACATGATAGTTTCTAGATAAATCAGATCTATATTCAAATTTGTCGATAGGTAACCAAGACAATCTTTCAGCCATTGGTTTAATCAATTCAGAGATTTCACATTTTTTATCATTAATTATGAATATCATATTTTTCCAAATATCCATTTCAATTGATGGTAAATTATCAGATTTAGATGGAAAATTTTCAACATCTTCAAATTCAGGCATAAATTTCATTTTCCCATCTAGTTGGAATTGCCTACCATGATATCCACACACTAAATTCTTAGTTTTTGTAGCTTCTTTACAAACAATGGTACCTCTATGTGTACACACGTTAGACAAACATCGGATATTTTCTTCAGTCTGAGTTAATAAATATGGTTCATCTACCATTCCCTCTAATAAAATTCCAGGATGTGCATTGTTTTTTTCTAAAAGTGTAGCATCTCCAATAAATTGCCAACTTCTATTGAATAATTTTTTTAATTTAAGGTAAATCTTAGGGCTATGGTAAAATTTTGAAGGTATTGTTTTTGCTTTGCGAATGTTTTCATCAATGTTAAGTTCCATATTCCTTACTTCTTGGCCAATTCCTAACGTAAGTTAATAGTTTTGTTTCTGCACAAAGTACATCTTCAGTATCATAGCCTTTTACAGTTAGCCATTCTTCATGCTTATTATTTTTATTGATTCCATTGACATAAGCATCTATTTGTTTTTCAGTTAATTCAAAAATAACTGTCAAATTACTTTTTACAGCTTTCAAATATTTTATGTTTGCTTCTTTTGTGAAAACATATGCTTCAATTCCTTTTGTGCTAAGGATAAGAGGCAGTGCCATTCCATAATACATATCCATTCCAGAATATGTAGTCCCCCCGAACATTATTTTGTCAAAGGCACTGTTCAACCATGATTGAGTAATAATCATTTTAGCTTTTAGATAATCTTCACTTATTTGAACGACTTTAATTCTGTTAGCTATTGAAGGAGGCCACATGTTCATCATTTTGGCCAGCTGTTTTGAGTTTAAATTTCGTTCTTTGTATTTTTTGGAATAATATTTGAATGGATTAAGAATCAACGTCTTCGACCACCGCCGCCGCTTCGGCCTCCACCACCTCTACTTCCACTTCCGCTTCGACCTCCACCGCCACTACGACTAGCCCCTCCGCTTCGTCTGGTTGCTCTATTGTTTCTTCCACCTCTATGGTTATTGTATCCAAACCCTCCAAAAGGTCCCGAACGATTTCGTCCATATCCTCCATTCATACCTGAAGCATTTTTTGCCCAACTCATGATCACTCCACCTATGATTAGAGGAACACATAACATCCCTCCACAGCACATGAAGAAATATCCGACGAATCCAAGGGGGTCGCCAGATGAGTTCATAAATTCACTATATGCATCATCAGGAGAGTCAGGATTATATGTGATTTTTACGGTGGAATTAAGAGCTACGCGTTCATCAGTTTCGTTAATGAAGTCTTGGAATAATTGTTCTTCCCCATTACGTTTTATATCATCTACCCACTCGCTTCTAAAAAATTCAAGATTTTCATTTAACGTATAGTTTTCGCTGGCTAAAGCGGCGGCGGCAGGCGAATCTAAAGTATAATTATAAACTAAACCTATTTGATATACAAAATCTTTCCAGCATTCCCAATCGTCTAGATATCCATCATCGTTCTGATCTTCACAATATTCTTCAGTTATGAATGTATTCAGATCATATTGCTTAACTATAATTCCTTCTACAGAGGGCCATTCAGATGGTTTACTATCTGATTCACTTGATGATAACAAAAAGGCAGCTATAGCTGAAGAGATTAGCGCGAAAATAACAATTGCAGCAATGATTATCGGCCAATTCATCTCGCCATCTAGCCAAGAACCACCTCCAGAGTTATCTTCTTCTCCAGGAAGTGCATATTCATCATTAGCTTTTGGTATTGAATAGCTTCCGCTTTTAGAACCCGTTTCAGAAGGTGTTTTTGATGAGGCATATTTGTCATTATCATTACCACTTCTCCACTTGCGGTATGCTTCACTATCTTGCTCTATATCGTTATCTTCAGCCAAATGTGTCCCTCATACGGTCCATAAAAGATGGTTTTGTAGAATCTAATTTCTTTAACTCTTCCCATAGCTTTCGTGTCTTTCCATTAGGCTTTGGTACTTTAACATTTATTCTTACATGTTGGCTGCCTTTAAGAGAAGGTCTTGTAATATCAGGCATTCCTTTTCCTTTAAGCCTTAAAACATCTCCAGATTGAGTTCCTGAGGGAATACTTAATTTCACATTACCAGATAAAGTGGGTACTCTCATGCTATCTCCAAGTACTGCCTGAGATGGACTAATATCTAAATCTAAAATGATTTCATTATCTTGTCTTTGAAATATCTCGTGTCTCTTTACGTTCACTACGATGTACAAGTCACCTTTTTGGCCATTATTTGGACCTGCGCTTCCCTGACCACGCATTCTTAGCCTATAACCGTTGTCTGCACCAGCTGGAATCTTCAATTTTATTTTTTTATCAACAGCTACTATTCCTGATCCGTTACAATCCTTACATGGTTTGTCTATTATACTTCCAGAACCTCTACAATCTGAACAATTATCTGTAGAAACTGTTTGCATGAATCCTCTTTGCATTACTTTCCTAACAATTCCTTGACCTGCACAAGTACTGCATGTTTTTGGAGTCCCTCCCTCCGCAGCTCCTGAACCAGTACACTTCTTACATGAGTCTTCTCTAGGTATAGTGACTTCTTTTTCTATTCCGGTGAAAGCTTCTTTCAGATCAAGATTAATATCGTATCTTAGGTCATTTCCTCTATTGTTAGGCTGGCTTTGACCGCCGCCAAATAATTGCGAAAAGATACTCCCCATTCCGCCACCACTTCCCTGGTTTCCTCCAAAAAGTTGGCCGAATAAATCCGAGATGTCTCCTTCATGACTGAACTGGTCCCATGAGAATCCGCCGCCTCCAAAATCTACACCTTTGTGTCCAAATTGGTCGTATCTCTTTCTTTTTTCACTATCTGCTAAAACTTCATAGGCTTCAGAGATCTCCTTAAATTTCTTTTCAGCTATTTCCGGACTTTCACTACTTGCATCAGGATGATGTTTTCTAGCTAATTTTCTATAAGCTTTTTTGATGCTTCTTTCATCAGCACCCTTTTCAATTCCGAGAATCTCGTAGTAATCTCTCTTAGCCATTTAATGGCTCTATTTTGGCCTTTTAATAAAACTTTAGAATTGTTTGGATGCAATTCCTCTTGATCCAATGAATATGAAAAGGATTCCAATAATAATTATAATTAAAGCAGAAAGTAAGGGGTCAGTAGCAATAGTATCATTGTTACTATTTACTAGGCCATAATCATCAGCAGTTACAATCCATCCCATTTCAATTAGTGAGTCATAAATTATTGAATTAATGTAGTGCGTTAATGTAAGTTGTTGATAATTCTGCCCAGATATTATTTGTTCCCAAAATAACCAGTAGATGAAGCATATCAAGTAAGGCCTTTCAAAGTATACATTTATCGCGCAGAATATGGATAAAAATCCAATCCAGTTAAGTATTACTATCTTTATCACTAAAGCTAAAAGCCCGATTTCCTCAAGTATTCCATGAATTCCAGATCCCATCATCACTATTATGTAAAATATCGTAGAATATAGTCCCAGTAAGGCTATTCCAGTGATAAGTCCACTAATATACCTGTAAGTAAAAATCTCTATTGGATGAATTGGCGATGTTCTTAATATTTGCATTGTTTTCAAATTGTATTCTTCACTAATAAGCTCGGAACTAAACATAATACCTAGAAGTAAGGCGATAAATCCAATTCCAAAAAATTGTGATAAGTCTAAGAATATGTCTCTCAAATCTTCATGTAGTAATTCACCACTGCTTGTAAAATATATTTTTTCCCCATCAATTTCTTCAGAAATACGATCATCTGAATATTCGTAATAAACAAGTAAGCCTAGGGCACATGGTAACATCAAGATTGCTACTAAAACCCAAGTTAATTTGTTTGTAACTAATCTATAAGAGCAATCTTTGAATATTGGAGGGAATAGCGTTGGAAATCGTTTGAACATCTTGCTTATTTCCATTGTTTTCCCTCTACTAATTTAGAATATAATGAGTCTAGTGTGTCATCATCCGAAACTATTCTTTCAACAATAATTTTTTCATTTTCAAGGATTTGTGGAAATTTAGTATAAAATTTCTCAGACTCATTCGTCTCTAGTATTATTTCCCCTTCGCTTTCTAATAATCTGCCTGCAGTTATCCACTTTTCGTCTAGCATACGTTTGATTAGTGGCCTTAATTGCTTTTTATCGATCGGAGATACTTTGATTTGAATTGGTATATTCGACATTAACTTTCGTATTTCATGTCTGTTACCTGAAGCCAATACTCTTCCATTATTAATCAATATGATATTGTCTGTTAAATACTCAACATCATGTAAAATATGGCTGGATATCAGAATAGTCTTGCCTTCATCAGACCATGATTTAATTTTTTCCATGAGTAAGTGTCTAGTAGTTGGATCAGCTCCTTGGAACGGCTCATCCAAAACTAAAATTTGAGGATTGAAAGCAGTTGCTCTAGCAACTTTCGTCTTTTGCCTCATACCTCTGGAGTATGTTCGAATCTTTCTATGCATTGAATCTTGTAGGCCTAGTTCTCTCAAAGAGTTTTGAGCCATATCTATTGATTCTTCTTTATTAAAATCGTGAATCATTAAGAAATATGAGACATACTCTACAGCACTCATATGTTCGTAAAAACAATCATACTCAGGAACAAAACCTATATTTTTTCTTAATTCTAAATCATCAAATGGATTTACTCCATTAACTGAAACAGTACCTATAGATGGCCTTGTTAAGCCAAGTATAACTTTCATAGTAGTTGATTTTCCAGCACCATTAGGGCCCAGAATTCCAGTTACTCCAGGTTCTAGGCTTAATGTAACATTCGAAATTCCCTGTACTTTACCATAATTCTTTGTTACTTGTTCAAAATGGATAGTATTCATTTTGTAACCTCCATTTGAGAAATAATGTAATTTACAAGAGTTATAAATGAAAAGAAAAGTAGAGCATATAATCCAACAATTAAGGCAAATGAATATTCGATTATTACTGGGCTTCCAAATATTGTAACAAAGTAATCCACATTAAAAATATTATAACTAATGATATCTAGGAAATGAATAATTGATAAAAGCAAAATATAATCAGCTTGTTCAATGTCCATACCATTCATCATTTCATAAAATATTTCTACAATTAATGAAATTCCATAGACTGTACCAAAAAAGGCAACGGCTGCCAATGATTCTCTATTAATTGCAGCTGAGAAAGTAATGCCTATTATAGAATAAGATATAGAATAAAAAATGGCCTGCAAAATCAAATTGCTTAAAGTCCATTTATTATCGGAAAGAAAATTTAAATCTAGACCTGATTTTGAAAATTGAGAAATAAAAATGGCCAAATTTGGAAGTACAGTAACTGTAATCATTAGTAAGAAGATAGGTATAATTCTTGCAATTAGGTAATCTATTCTACTAATGGGTCTTGATAGATATAAATGAATAGATTTATCGTTTAGATCATTTGCAATTAGGCCACTGCTTGCAATTGCAGCTAACATCACTAAGAATATTCTAGTCCCGCCATACTGCAAATCTCCATAAAAATTTAAGTGAGTACAAGTAGTTATTTCTTCCGAGACTTCTGTACAAGGGTATGAATCTTCTCCCATTAGTAAGTAAAAGGCAAATGTCCATAGATAAATTATACCAATAAGAAAGAGAGTACCTTTGTTTTTAAGACTGAGTAATTTCTCAAACCCCCTTAACCCCATCCCTAAAACAATGTTTGCTCTACTATCTAAGGTAGGTGTAAAATCCTTAAATTTTTCAGCTATTTTAGCATCACTTTTCAATTTACTACCTCCAGATAAATATTGTCCATTGTCACGGCAATTCTCTCCATTTCATATAATTGACATTTAGCACTGGCTGCAGCAGAAATTATTTCCTTAAAACTTTCATCATTCTCATAAGGAATTCTTATCCATCTTTCAGTGATTTCAATATTTCTTTTGTTATCATTTTGTTTTAAAATAGATATGAAATCATCTGAGTTTTCTCCAACTCTTATTTGTATAGTATCAGTTTGTCTCTTAACTAGCTCTTTTACATTTTCTTTTATCTGTAGTTTACCATTATTTATAATAATAACATAATCACAGACAGTTTCAACATCTTGAAGTATGTGCGTGCTTAGTAAAACGTTTGTATTGCTAATTTCAGCCAGTCCATTGATAGTATCGAGCATTTCCAGTCTAGCCTTAGGATCTAATCCAGAGGTTGGTTCATCAAGAAACATAAGTTCGGGACCGTGAACTAATCCTTGAGCTAATTTTATTTTCTGCCTCATCCCGCCAGAGTATTCTTCAATTAAGCGATATTTTTCTTCGCCCATTCTTAGATGTCCAAGTATTTCATGTGTCCTTTGTGTTGCAGTTTGATAATCTAGTCCAGAAACCTGACCCATTTCTATCAAAAATTCAACACCCGTCATTTTATTTGGAATACAATCATGTTCTGGCATGTATCCAATTTTCCTTCGAATGGCAATAGAATTTTTATCTAACTTTTCACCTAAAACAGTGACCTCTCCACTTGTTGATTCAATTAGCCCTAATGCAATCTTGACAAATGTACTCTTTCCAGCCCCATTTGGACCTAATATACCAATTTTACCTTTAGGAATATTTACTGTAAAATCATCTAAGGCCGTTACTTGGCCATATTTCTTAATGACATTTTTTGCTTCAATCATCAAAATCTAATATGGCAATCTGCACCTCTTATATAAATTATTTTCAAAAAAATGTTTTTCATTAATTTTATATACTGTCATGAGTGCGAAGTAATACCGTAGAAGAGATGTAATCTCGCTTTACTACGGAGGTGAAACCATCGCGTCAAACAAGATAAATCAAGCTATTGCCGATGCTCTCAGTTCAAATGAGGAGCGTAAATTTGTAGAGACTGTCGAGGTTGCAATCAATCTTAAAGATGTAGATTTACAAAACCCACAAAAGAGAATTAGTGCCGAAGTTGCACTTCCACACGGACGTGGTAGGCCAGCTAGAGTTGCAGTTTTTGCACAGGGTGAAATGGCAGTTATTTCCAAGAAAGTTGTTGATACTGTAATATCTCCAGAAAGAATAGATGAGCTTTCTGAAAATAAACGTGAAGCTAGAAAGTTAGCAGGTAAATTTGATTTCTTTGTGGCAGAGACCGGTTTGATGGCCAGTATTGGTAAAAGTCTTGGTGTAGTTTTAGGTCCTCGAGGAAAAATGCCTCGCCCTATCCCTCCTCAAGCAGATATTGAAAGAATTATTAAAGGATTAACTAATTTAGTCCCAGTTCGTTCTAAAGATCGTCCTACTTTTCATGTTCCTATAGGGAACGTTAGCATGACTCAGGAGCAGTTAGCAGACAATTTAGAGACTATATTGAAACGTGTAGAGTCTAGTTTGGATAGAGGTTACGATAACATTGCTTCAGTTTGGGTTAAAACTACAATGGGTAAATCAGTGAGGTTACAATAATGGTCAAAGCTTACGTTGCAGACTGGAAAAAAGATGAAGTTTCACAGCTTCAAGACTTTGTTAAATCATCCGATGTCGTTGGACTTGTTGATGTGACGGGTATAGGTGCTAAGCAAATGTTGGATATGCGAGCTTCACTCAGAAATCTAGGTGTAAAACTTAGAATGTCTCGAAATAGACTCTTAAAACGTGCATTAGAGACCTCATCTAAAGATAAAAAAGGTGTAGAACAAGTAATTGAAGCCTTAGAACCGAAACAATTAGCATTATTTTCCTCAACGGCAAATCCATTCAAAGTATTTCAGATGCTTTTAGAATCTCAAACCCAGGCACCAGCTAAAGGTGGAGAAATAGCATCTTATGATATAATTATTGAGAAAGGTCCAACAGCTTTCCCAGCAGGACCTATTGTAGGAGATTTCCAAAATGCAGGTTTTCCTGCAGCAATTGAAAAAGGGAAAGTTGTAATTCGCAAAAAACATACTGCAGTAGCTAAAGGCGACGTAATATCAGAAGAAGTCGCATCAGCTCTTGCAAAACTTGAAATTTATCCGATAACCGTAGGAATGCAATTGTTAGGAGCATTTGATGGAGAGACTTTCTATCTATCAGATGTACTTAACATCGATTTGGAGGCTTTCCGTGGTAACGTACAAAACGCTACCGCTCAAGCTTTCAATTTAGCATTCAATACGAAGTACTTCACAGGATCTGTGATGCCATCTCTGCTATCCAAGGCTCAAAGCGATGCTTTGGCAGTGGCAATGTCAACATCTTATCCGACAGATTCAACGATCAAATCGTTGCTTGCTAAAGCTCACTCAGCTATGCTAGGTGTCGCTTCAAAGTCAGGTGATGGTGCAGACGATGAACTGAAAGAAATGCTCGGCAATGCAGCTACAGCAGCAGCGGCAGCTCCAGCACCTGTGGAAGAAAGCAAATCATCTGATGATGAAGAAGATGAAGAAGAGGAAGAGGACGCATCTGAAGAAGATACGGCCGCCGGACTCGGAGCATTATTCGGATAG
>DAEH01000044.1:11601-13862 GCA_002497685.1 Euryarchaeota archaeon UBA169 | reverse complement strand
ATTCTAATGGATTTGTTGATGCTAAGTTCAATCTAGATGCATACACTGGACAAGATGATATCATGTTCAGATGGGTTGCAGCATGGAGTTCACTTTCAAAATATTATAATCAGTATAATTCCTTTTTGAGAGTTGATGACTTTGCAGTTACAGGTCTTGTGTACAATGATAATGTAGGAGTAAGTCCTTTGGAACTTCCAGACCCAATTGGAATTGACGAAACTGTTACATTAGCTACAACTGTAATTAATGCAGGAATTAACAATCAGACAGCTGGAGCAGCCAAGGTAAGGTTGCAGTTAGGACCTATGGGTCTCCAGACGTATGATGCTAGTGATGACATGGAAGATTACTCTTCAACATCAGATGCAACTACAGCAGGTTGGACAATGCAAGAAACATGTAACACAACGTACAGCACATGTTCAGCATGGGGAAGTCCAGCAGGATTTGAAGTAATCTCAGACGGAACTACTACAGCATTAGGTCCATCAATTGGAGAATTTAGAATGTATGGCGGTGCAGGAAGTGTAGAAACGGTCACTCCAACACTAGATTTTACTGGAGCTGAGAGCGATTTGAAATTAACTTTGAAACACAGGTTTAATTTCGATTATTATTCAGGAATGACCACAGCATACAATGGTGGACAAGTTTTGATTTCAACAGATGATGGAGTCAACTGGGAAATGTTTGAACCAGAAGGTGGTTACCCAGGAACAATCTACAACTATGCATTTTATGGAAATCCACTTTATGGACAAAAAGGATTTGTTCATGATGAAGAAACTTACATAGAAAGTGTATTTGATATGTCAGACTACGTAGATGAATCTGAGGTAAAAATCAAGTTCATGGTAGGAATGTGGCGCTATCAAAGTCAAGGCTACGGTGAATATTGGAATATTGATTCATTATCATTCACTGGAACTGGTATGGAATCAGTTTCTTTTGAAGAAATTGTAGCAATAACAGGTTCAGGACCGGGAAGTTCATTTGTTAGCGGTGAGAAATATGAATACTCGAAAGACTACCATTTCCAAGTTCCAGGTGAATACAAAATTGAATTCACTACTTGGATAGGATCAGATCCATCTTCAGGAGATGATTTTGCTGGAGATAATACGGCTGCAGCAGCACGTGAAACTATGTTTACCATAGCTGAAACAACAGCAGATGCAGATGCAACAGCAAAAGCAAACGATGATTTGAATAGAATGTACTACGAAGATGATTGGACATCAGCCAAAGATGGAGGTCCTGACGACGGACATCAATGGAGAACAGATTCAACATCGTCATCTCCTGATTCACCAGTATGGTGGGTTGGACCAGATGCGTATGGAACTTCATACAATGGTGATGATGTTAGCTTAATGTCACCATCATTGGATCTTTCACAAGCTACTTCAGCAAAATTAGTGTTTGATCACGTTTTCTCATTCTATGCAAGTATCGGTTTCAACGACTATTACTATGATGGTGGTAGAGTTGAAATTAGTACCAATGGCGGAAGCTCTTGGGCAGCTTTACCGATCACTTCAGGTGAAGCTTACGGCGGAACCATTTACAACTACGCATATTATGGAAATCCATTAAGTGGTAAAGAAGGATTTGTAGCTTCATCTTCAGATGGAACAAACTTTGTAGAATCACAATGTAGTTTGAATGATTATACTGGCGCTGGCTTCGATGATGTAAGACTTAGATTCAGATTCGGTGGAGCTTTCCCTAACTGGGGAAGTACCTGGAGCATTGATAATGTTGGCATTTATGGCCTTGGTTTTGATTTAAAACAGACCAGTTCATCCACACCTTATACCTTAGAAGTTGGTGAAACAAGCACAATAACAACTTCTTTTGCAAATCAAGGTAAAGGAGATCTTGGTGCTGGCGGCGCAATGTCTGAAGCTTATGCATATGCATACGTCAATGATATGAGCGGTAATGAGTTATGGTCAGACTCTGAAAAACTAGAAGATTTAGCTATGGCATATTATGATGAGAATGGTCAAACATTCGCTGGAGAATCAACTTCAACGATTAGTATTGATTTCCCAGGTATGTCAACTGCAGGTATGTACACCGCAGGTGTAATGGTTGCAGATTCTAATGGAGACATGCTCTCAGATTTATTCTCAGCAAACAATGATGCAAGTCACATGTTGTTAGTTGGTCTAGGTGCAGACATGGGCTCACCACTTCTAGCAGGTGATTCTAGTTGGGGTGCAGCTACAGGAGTTCCAGCAGAAGTTGGTACT
>DAEH01000044.1:2227-11221 GCA_002497685.1 Euryarchaeota archaeon UBA169 | reverse complement strand
ATAGATATAGCAGGTCAAGGCACAGGATTCGTTCCAGCCTCTCCTACTGTTCAGATTGGTACTACAGTTACATGGACTAATTCAGATACAATTACCCATACTGTAACAGACATGGCTTCACAGTTTGATTCATTCGATATTGCACCTGGTGAAACTTACCAGTTAACATTCAATGAAGTAGGTGCTTTCACTTACTACTGTAAATACCATACAATGATGGAAGGTACTATTACAGTTATATCAGACAATAGTGCAGATGAGCAAGCAAGAACTAACTACATCAATGTCTGGTCAGCAGAATCCTATCTGGTCTTCTGGGCTAAGCACGATCTATCTTCAGATAGTTCAATATCCGTTTATGCACAAAAGAAAGGTTCAGACATGGATGACGCAGGAACTATTGCTCTTTGGGGAGCTAATGGATTCACGATAGTGGACGGTTCAGATCATACAGATGTCGGAGATTCTTTATCTGGCAGTAGCGACTGGAATCCATATTACATCTATTTAGATTCTAATAAATTGGGTTACAATAGTTTAGCATACGATCCAGAAAGTGATAACTCCTATGCGTTTGTTTTCAGAGCACGTGGTGTAGAAGGATCAGCCGAAATCGGTAATGTCCAAGTAATAAGAACACAGGACACAGGTTTCTTCTTTGCTAAAGATAATCCTAATAAGCTAACTTATGAAATATTCCCAAGTTTAGCTGTAGAAATGGATTACTTCGCTAAGAATATTGGTACAGAAGATAATGAATTCCATTTCACACCTACTTTGGTCGCACAAGGTAAGGAGTACATGGGTGAAGCTTTCACTATAACTGTAGAAGTTTTAGTCAATGGAGAAGCATTCAATGATTTAACTTCAGTATCAGATAATGGAACTTACACATATGGAATAGAAATGTCTCCAGATGATGAAGCAGTAATTACTGTAAGATTCTTAGCTCCAGACTATGATGCAGAGAAAGCAGAACCTGCAGGAAATCGCAAGTTTGATGTAAAAATGGATCCAGTAGATACAGGTAGTGATGAAGAATTGAGAGAACCAGTTTCGGCAACTCTATTCATCAAACCATCACAGTTTGTTCTAGGTGAAATGTCTTACGATAGAGCAGGAGTTCTTGAAGGAGATTCATTATCAATAACTGTAAAGGCATGGAACGAAGGTAACTACGCTTCTGATGTCTTGATGGTAGTCTATGCAATTGATTCAACAGGAGATGCATACAATACGCCAGACGGAGTCCAGCGTATGACTCGAATAGCATCAACTACAGAACCAGTTATGGCACCAAAACCAGTACTTGAGTCTCAAGGAATCTACCAGACATGGTATCCAATAACAGCAGTTTGGGAAGAAGCATTCATACCAGGTGAAACAACTCAGGATTTCACATCCGTTGAGTTATATGCAATGATCAACCCAGAACCAGAGCAACAAGACATCGACAATGGTCACAAGAAGCAAGATGAGTACTTGAACCAAAAAGATGATAATGATGCAGTTGGACAGATTGCAGTTGTTAAAGACAAATCATCTACTCCATCTTTCGCACTTGGAATAGTTGGAATGTCTGTAGCAGCATTGGTTGCAGCAGCTGGTGCTTCTCTAAGAAGAGAAGAAGAATAAGTAAGTCAATGAGGAAAAGGGGAAGTTTTACTTCCCCCTATTTTCCGCTTTAAACTCTAGCGTCAGCTTTAATGCTAGCTAGTCTTAAATCGGAAATATGGCTGAACCTATTTCATCAATGGGAACATTGATTTTGATAGTAATAGGATTACTAGTGTCATACTATTGTTTACGCAATCAGTTCATGGTTTCGCAATCATTAGTATTCATTAATTTCTCAATATTTGCAAGTTGGTGGGTGATCTATCTAATATCTCCTAAACATGGTGTAGAAGCTATCATTGATTTAGGTTTTAAATCACAATATCTTGCAGAGCCTCAGTTCAGATTAGTTTCAATAATAACTGCAATGTTTATGCACGGTGGTTCTATGCATATCCTAATGAATATGTTAGTTCTAATTTTATTAGGTGTGCCATTTGAAGAAAGAATAGGTTCTCGTTCATTTACCCTAATCTATTTTATTTCAGGAATTATGGGTTCACTAATAACAGGCACAGTTTCAGTATTTAATGAAGAAGGATTGAATACCTTGAATATAGGTGCCTCAGGAGCAGTTTTTGGAGTAATGGGAGGATTTGCACTGCTTTATCCTAGAGATGAGATACCTATGTTATTAGGTCCTATTTTCCTTCAACGAGTCCCTGTAATATTAGCTACTATTGTATTTGTGGCTATGGAAACATTTTATGTTGGAATGAACACACAAGACGGTATAGGACATGGAACGCATATGGCTTCGTTCATTGCAGGAGTATTTCTTTCACCTTTATTCCCTAAGAAAGGTATTGCAGAAAAACAATCGATTAGTTTTGATAGGGATTACCTTACTAAGCTATATCAGAAGAGCAATAAAGGTCAGTACGAACTAGATATGCTCAAGAATGCAGATGAACCTGAGTTGCAATCAGCTTGGCTAGAATCTTTTTTAGAAAAACAAACATGTTTGGAATGCACAAATCCTTTAGATTCTAAGGGCGAATGTTCACATTGCAGCTAACTAACTAGGCGGTTTCAAAGTGGCCGTAGAATAGTGCTACTATAATTGAACCAATTGTACAAGTTATCAGCATAACTGGAACACCAACAGCCAACCATTCTTTGGTTGAAATTTTGTGTCCACCTCTTTCACTTATTGCAATAGTCATAACATTTGCACTAGAGCCGATTGGTGTAGCATTTCCTCCAAAGCCGCAGCCAATCGCCAAGGCCCAGTATAGAGGAATAACATTCACGGCAGCGATTCCAGTTTCAGGATCTATACTTAAGGTGCCCAATTGCTCAATTACAGGTAGCATTGCAGCACAGAAAGGGATATTGTCTACAATTGCAGATGCAATAGCAGAAACCCAAATAAGAACAATGACTAGTACAACTTCATTTTGAGAGATACTTCCATTAGGTCCAAAATTATCAAATATGAAATTAGCAACAGCTTCAAGATATCCCATAGCTTCTAATCCTCCAACCATAACAAATAATCCTGCGAAAAACAATAGAGCTCCCCATTCTACTTTGTGCACAACTTCATGTATATCAATACGTTTTTCCTCAGGAACTCCTAGCATGCTAATGGCCATTGCAATACCTGCACCACCTAGCGATACGGCCGAAATTTCTAAATCTAAATGTAAAAGTTCAACAGCTGCAAACATTATAACAGTTACAGCTAGTGCTCCTAATGTTCGGTACATTAAAGTGTCATTTTTGACAGCTTCCCATTCATCTTCAGTAATGACTTCTTCCACATTTTGTGGTTTGATTTCTCTCCAATTCTTAAAATGACGATGCATATACCAAAGAGTAGCACCCCACGCAAGGATAGCTAAAGGTGTAAGATGTTCAATAAAACTAATAAAACTAAAACCTAAACCTCGAGCGCTTGTATAAGATGCAATCAAAACATTTGGTGGATCGCCTACTAAAGTTGCTACACCGCCAGTATTTGAGAAAATAGCTAAAGCTATTAGCGGAGGTATTGGACTTATCTTAATTTTAGAACAAATTTTCAATGTTACAGGAGCTATTAATATTAGAGCAGTCACATTATCAATGAATACTGAAATCACAGTTGTGAAAGTTCCTAAATAGAAAACAAGTTTCCATGGGTCTCCTCCAGACATTTTTGTAGCTTTTACAGCAATAAATTCAAAAAATCCACTAATTTCAAGCATTCCTGCGAAAATCATCATTCCTAATAATAGACCTATAACATTGAAATCAATTGCATTGAATAAGTTATTTTGGCAAACTTCAGCCACTCCTCCGTGACCGCCTCCTGTGCACCAAGTAAGTGAATTGAAGTAAGTTCCAACAAGTAGCATCCCTACAGCACCTCCCCAAGCAGCCAGTACACGATCAACAACTTCGCCCAAAATTAAAGCGAATGCTATTAAGAAAACAAGTAAGACAAGTATTGCCTCAATCGAGCCAGTATCGGCTACATAGTCAGATGTTGCATTAGTCGACATAATTGAAATATTTGGAACCGCAATAAAAGCTTAAGCCAACCTATTCCACAATGGTTCAGTCCATAATTTCCTTAATTCTTCGATAGAAAAACATAGTTCTTCCTCGCTATTTAACATAAAACTAATTTCTTCATCTACGTCTCCAATATGCTTGGCAAAATCGAATCTTTTAGAAAACTTCTCTTCGAATCCAGGCTTAACTTGAACTAACCATCTTCCGTTTGATTCATTAAATAGTTCTAAGTCACTTCTCATGTCTCCTGATAGATTTATTTTTGCACCAACTCCACTCATGCACATTTCAATCATTGCAAGGGCAATCCCTCCTGTCGAAATATCATGACAGGCTGAAACTTCTCCACATTCTATAGCTTGAATTAATTGTTCCATTCGAGGATTAAACGAAGTAAAGTCAGTAGTAGGTACGTTAGGACAGTCAATACCTAATGTTCTGTAGTATAAACTTGCACCCATTTGTTCTTTATTATTTCCAATTAGCCATATACTTCCCTCTTTCTTCAAATCACTCGTAACACATTTTCTAATGTCATTTACGAGCCCAATGCCCATCAGAACGGGTGTTGGCGGTATTGCACCTTCTGCAGTTTCATTGTATAAACTAACATTACCTGAAACATAAGGTACATCAATATGCGTTGCAGAATCACGGAGAGCATCGCAACTAGATTTGAATTGGCCCATTATCTCTGGTCTCTGTGGATTTCCAAAGCACAAGCAATCAGCTAAGGAATCGATTCTTGCACCTACGGAAGCTAAATTACGGCATATTTCTTCAACTGCACTCATTGTTCCATGGTATGGGTTCGCTTCCATTAAATGAGGATTAATATCGGCAGTTAGTGCAAGCCCTTTCCAAGAATCCTCTACAGGTTTTAATACAGAAGAATCTCCATGAACTTCCTTTCCAATTCCACCTTGAATTGGTTTAATGGCTGTAGCTCCTCTAACTTCGTGATCATATTGCCTAATTACCCAATCTTTAGAAGAGACCTCCGGATTACTAATAATATCTTTTATTGTTTGAGATAAATCCGTAGGAAGGTCTGGCAATTTTACAGCTTCTAAATTATCTATCTTAGGTAAAACATAAGGCCTATTGTATACAGGCCCTCCAGTTGTGAATTCCAAATCTAAATTTAGAATCTCAGTGCTATTAAAGTGTACAATATTCCGCTTTTCTTTAATAACTTCACCAATTGCAACAGCCTCTACATCCCATGAATCACATCGGTTCAGAACAGTTTGTACATCTTCAGGTTTAACGGTAAACATCATTCTTTCTTGAGACTCAGAAACCCATATTTCCCAAGGTGCCATATTCTTTAATTTCAAATGCACTTTGTCTAAATCAACTCTCGCACCGAAACCAGCATCTAAGGCAAGTTCACCTACAACACACGAGAGTCCGCCTCCGCCCAAATCTTTCATTCCAGTTAATAATCCTAATTCATTCAACTCTAAACACAAGTGCATCAATGGTTCTTTTGTGATTGGATCTCCTAATTGTACCGCACCAATATCATCTTCAGATCCAGCATCTAAATCTCTCGAAGCAAAAGTAACTCCATGAATACCATCCCTTCCAGTTTTACCTCCAGCTAAAATATAAATGTCACCAACATCTCCAGCTCGACTATGTATCATTAGGTCTTTTTTTACAATACCTATACACCCCACATTAACTAGAGGATTTCCAGTATACTTTGGATGAAAGGCAACCTGTCCAGCAACAGTAGGAATTCCAACCCGATTACCATAATCTCTTATTCCAGCTACAACACCTCCCATTAGGTATTGAGGATGTTTAACACCTTCAGGAAGTTTATCTCGAGGTAAATCCAAGTCTCCAAAAAATAAAGGATCCACAAGGGCGATAGGTTGTGCCCCCATACACACAACATCTCGTAATATCCCTCCAATTCCTGTTGCTGAGCCACCATATGGATCTAATGCAGAAGGATGGTTATGCGATTCTAGTCCAACTGCATAAAAATGTTCTTCGTCAAATTCCATAATGCCAGCATCTTCGCGAGCCACAACTTCTTTTGAAGATTTTAATCCAAAAACAGTTTCTTCTAAAACGGGTTTGGAAGATTTATAGCAGCAATGTTCAGACCAAGCTTGATCTATAGCTTGCAATTCAACGTCAGTAGGTTTTCTTCCTTCTTTATCAAAGTACTTCTTCACATTTTCCATTTCATCACTTAATAGGCCAAGGCCTAATGTATTGACAACCTCATCTAAGTTAGAATTATCTAAGTTAACATAAAATACATTTTTTAAGTTTTTAACAGGTTCTAGCATTTATTTTGCCACCGAAATAGAGTATTCATGCACTACAGGATTTGCTAAAAGCTTTTTACAAATATCTTCAGCTTCTTTCATTGCATCAGCTTCTTCTTTATCAATAATAATTCTGTAGCATTTAACTGAGTTAACATTTTCAACACTATCAAAACCCAATAAATCTAGAGCTTTCTTTACGTTAGCACCTTCCGGATCGGCCATTCCTGATTTTAGTCCAACTTGTATTTCGATTTCAGTAGTCATAAAAGTCTAATGTTACAGGTCAAGGGCGGAATAAAAATTAAACGGCAGTTTTTTTGCCTTCATTTATGATATTAAATAAAATTATAACTATCTAAAAAAATAATAACAAGTAAGCTTTGGAATCCTGCTGCAATATCGTCCATCAATATTCCATGCCCTCCATCAAGTTTTTCTAAGTTTCTAGCTGGCCATAATTTTACTACATCAAAAATGCGGAATAAAGTAAATGATAATATCCAATTGTGTTCTTCCATAGGATATTGTAATAAACTTAGAAATGTAATTATAATTAAATATCCAATAACTTCATCAAGAACGTATGTACCTGGATCTTTACCATATTTGGTTTCAGCCCAAGGGGCTAAAATTAATCCTAAATAGTACATAACAGGAATTAAGATTAATAGAAAAAATCCTGCATTTGAACCAAAAACGGCAATAGTTAGGAATGCCATTAGCACGCCTCCTACAGTTCCGAAAGTTCCAGGTGCAATAGGTGCTTTTCCAAGAAAGAAAAAAGAAAGATATATTTCTTTCAGAATATCTTTATTCATCATTAGCCTCATTCCAGAAATGATTCATTCTTTGAAAAGCAGTTAGGTTTCCTAAAACTGCAAGAATTGCAATGACTATAGTAATGATAGTCTCAACCTCATTCATTAACTCTCCAATTAATAATCCCATTCCTAAAATAAACCATCTTTCAGGTCTCTCAATTAATCCAATTCCTTCTTGAGATACGCCCAACCTTTCAGCTGCAGCACGACAATAAGAGGTTTGGAAAGCCCCAATCATAGCTGCCATTGCCCACATCTGTCCAGAAATAAATTCTAGAGATTCAATAGGTAAGGGGTTTATCCAGTCACAGAGAATTAATGCACTAAACGCGATACAATCGGCATATCTATCAAGAGTAGCATCGAGGTAACCTCCTCTAATAGATGTAGTTTTCGTAGCTCTTGCAACTAATCCATCGACTCCGTCAAATAATGAGGCAACCATTCCGATAAAGAATGCATAGTAAATATTTTGATTATATAATTCAACTGCAGCGTACATAGTTAGAATAACTCCAGTAAATGTGATATGATTTGGTTTAATTCCAATTTTACCAAGTCCCTTTGCAAGAGGGTTAAACAGCTTTCCAGCCGCATTTTTCAGAGTTTTACTAAGCATGGAAGTAAAATGACATGGGAGAGGCTCTTTTAGTCCCTTGTCCAATAGGCAAAAAGCATATGGACCGAGACCTAATAAAACAACAATTAAATTACGCGCTAGAAGGAACAAACTTTGATGACCAAGGGGAGTTATACAAAGGTAAAGTTCGAGATAATTATGTCAACGAAGATACCATAACTATGGTTACTACAGATAGAATTTCTGCATTTGATAGAGTTCTAGGGACTGTGCCTTTCAAAGGCCAAGCACTTGTAGAATTAGCAGACTGGTGGTTTGGAGAAACTGCAGATATAGTGGCAAACCACATAATCAAACGCCCTCACCCGAATGTTTGGAAAGTTAAGAGATGTGAGCCAATACAAGTAGAAATGGTAGTTAGAGGATATCTTACAGGTGTAACATCTACATCAGCATGGACTGCATACCAAAAAGGAGATAGAAATTTTTGCGGTAATGAGCTGCCAGAAGGCATGCGTAAAAATGAAGCATTTCCTGAACCAATAATCACTCCATCAACTAAAGCTGCACAGGGAGAACATGATGAATCTGTAGCTCCATCGGAGTTGTACAAAAGAGGCGCAGTTGATCCCGGACTGTACAAAGAGTTAGCTCGTATTTCGATGAGATTATATGAAAGAGGAGTGTCTAGGGCTGCAGATCAAGGAATGATTTTTGTAGATACAAAATACGAGTTTGGAATTTCCAATGGCAAAATAATGTTGATGGATGAAGTCAATACTCCTGATTCAAGTAGATATTGGATGAAAGACGATTATGAATCCCGTTTTGAAAAAGGGGAAGAACCACGTAAGTTAGATAAAGAATATGTTAGGACTTGGCTTTCGGATCAAGGATTTACAGGAGATGGCAAACCACCTA
Organism: Euryarchaeota archaeon UBA169; assembly: GCA_002497685.1. Taxonomy (GTDB): domain Archaea; phylum Thermoplasmatota; class Poseidoniia; order MGIII; family CG-Epi1; genus CG-Epi1. Next base: position 2,486 of record DAEH01000044.1, on the reverse strand, counting down.
AGTTAACAGATGAGATTCGAGTTGAAGCGTCAGCAAGGTACATGGAAGTAGTTGAAAAATTCACAAAAGAACCTATGCAGCTTGATGTAGGTCCTGTAGATGATTCAATATATTCTATACTAAATCCCTTTGCTTATTAGTTCGAATAGTCAGCTTTATATTATATGCTCGAGGTTTACAAGTTCCTAGAGGCATAATTAATTATGAGTCAAAAGAAATCTAGACAACAGAACAAGCCAAAATCAGAAATTAAGTTGGC
>DAEH01000044.1:0-1839 GCA_002497685.1 Euryarchaeota archaeon UBA169 | reverse complement strand
TCTTCGGGATGAAAGAAATGCTTTACATGATCAGAGAGGCAAGATCATGGAAGAAATCATGAAGCATAGAGAGGAAATGAAATCAAATACTTCCGCTAAGGCTGCACATCAGAAGGTAAGAAATACTGCACAAGAGAAGGCTAAGCAACTTATTTCAATAAAGCAACAAAAAAGGGGAAATAAAAAGGGTGGAAAATCACTCAAAGATACAGTTCAAGCCCTTCATTCAGAAATTTTAAATTTAGAAAGACGAAGAGAAACTACCGAAATGCCTATTTCTAAAGAAAGAGAAGTTATGGAAAAGCTGGGAATATTACGAAGAAGTCTCGGCGATCAAGAAGGAGAACTCGCTACCCAGGAGCATTTAAATTTAGAAGTCTCTGAGTTAGATGCTGAAATCGATTCTGAATTTTCTAAGGCAAATGATGAACATGGTGAAGTCATAGTTTTAGCTAAGCTTAACAAAAAAATATATAAAAAAGTTAGTAATCTTATGAAAGAAGCCTCACATTTATCCACAGAGGCTGATAAAAAGCATAAAGAATTTGTTACCGTTCGTAAGAAAGCAGATAATCAACATTCCAAGGCCATGGAAATGCTTGAAGCTTTAAGATTACATAGAAAAACAGCCAGTGAAGAGAGGCAGGCAAGATGGAAAGTTGTCAAAGATCATAGAAAGAACATAAAGGATGAATTGTATAATCCAAAGAAATTAGAATCTGCAGCAGATGATGCCTTACAGCAATTAATGTCTGGTGGCAAGATAAATCTTTAATGGACGCGATAATTCTAGCTGGTGGTTTTGCCAAGCGGATGTGGCCTTTAACTAAGAATAAACCTAAGCAATTGCTTGATGTTGCAGGAAAACCTATGCTTTCTTATGTAATAGATTCTTTGAATAAACTTGATTTAGATCGAATTATAGTTTCAGTTAATAGTTTTTTTGCTCCACAATTCCAAGATTATTTAGATTCAAACACACACTATAATAATATTGAATTATTTATTGAGAAGAGTGATAATGAGAATCAAAAGCTCGGCGCCTTAGGGGCATTAAATCTTCTTTTTCAAAAGAAAAAATTGCAAGGTCCAGTTTTTATTGCAGGTGGAGATAATTTGTCAGATTTTGATTTAACAAAAATGGTTACAATTTATAATAAATCTAAAGCAGATGTCATTGGCTTGTTTGACGTTGAAAATATAGAATTGGCAAAATTATACGGTATAGCAGAGTTAGAAGACAATAGGATTATTGATTTTGTTGAAAAACCTTCCACACCTCCCTCTACTTTAGCTGCAACGGCTTATTGGTTGTTGTCAGAATCAGGTATAACTAATTTTTTCTCATACATCAATGAAGGCGGAGACAGAGACGCTATGGGTAATTTCTTAGCTTGGAATGTTAAACGTAAATCAGTTTACTCTGTATCGTTTAAAGGAAATTGGTATGATATTGGTGGTTTAGACTCATATTCAGAGGCCCAGAAGTGGTTAGAGAGAAGACCTTAGGTTTTTTCTAGAACGGTTCTGATGCAAATTGATGGCTAGTGATTTATCAATACTTGCAGAAATTCTCGTCATTAGTTCCTTAATTATTTTATCATTAGGTTATTTCTTCTCAAGTAAGCCTCATGTTTTCTTTGGTAAGAAATTTCCAGTTAAGATCGGCCATAACCTAAACATAATAGGTTGGTTACTTCTTGGTTTTTTTTGGTGGATACAAGTAGAACATTATATCCTAATTGGAGATTACTTTAACGGACTGATCTCAGCATTGGCAATGCCGTTTTTTAGTTATTTAGCAATTCATGAATATTTGAGTATACGTTGGAATTCTAA
>DAEH01000006.1:20525-20749 GCA_002497685.1 Euryarchaeota archaeon UBA169 | reverse complement strand
GCATTCATGTCAATGGGGAGAAAGGCATGGAAAGAAACAAGATTGAAAATTAGTGAATTGTTAAGTGAAGATAATCCATCCCTACGTGATAATGAAGAGTTAAGAAAGGTTGCTGTAATTCCAAAAGAAAACGTGATAATGGAATTGCCAGTAGATATCGGAGATTATACTGACTTTTATTCATCAAAAGAACATGCTACCAATGTAGGGACTATGTTCAGAGG
>DAEH01000006.1:19883-20186 GCA_002497685.1 Euryarchaeota archaeon UBA169 | reverse complement strand
GCTTTAATGCCAAATTGGCTTCACTTACCAGTAGGGTATCACGGTAGAGCCTCTTCCGTTGTGCTCAGTGGGACTGATATTGTACGTCCTAAAGGCCAAACCAAACCTCCTAATGTTGATGATCCACTCTTTGGAGACTGTAAAAGATTAGATTTTGAACTTGAAATGGGTGTTTTAATCGGTTCTGGAAATCACCTAACTGAACCTATTCCTATTGATGAGGCTGAGAATCATGTTTTTGGATTAGCTCTGATTAATGATTGGTCAGCTAGAGATGTGCAAACATGGGAATATGTTCCTCTT
>DAEH01000006.1:13163-19480 GCA_002497685.1 Euryarchaeota archaeon UBA169 | reverse complement strand
CTGGAACCATTTAGATGTGAAAGTCCTAAGCAAGACCCTGAACCGTTAGAGTATCTAAAAAATAAAAACAACCATAACTTTGATATCGAATTAGAAATACATTTACAAACAAACAAAATGACTGAAACTTGTATAATTTCTAAAACAAATTACAACTATCTGTATTGGAATATGGCTCAGCAGATTGCCCATCATACCATTACAGGATGTAACCTTAGAACTGGAGACTTACTTGCAAGTGGAACTATTTCTGGACCTGATAAAGACAGTCGAGGATCTATGCTTGAAATTGCTTGGGGAGGAAAAGAACCTATCACTCTCCCTAATGGTGAAAAACGGACTTTCTTAGAAGATGGAGACGTCATTACTTTGAAAGGATTTTGTAAAGGTGAAGGTTACAAGATTGGATTCGGAAATTGTATTGGGGAAATACATCCTTCCCTGTAAGCACGATTTATAGCTGATTTTAGGGTAGAGCTTATATAACCATCCGAGTGGCGCCCAATCCGTCTCTGATTTTTAAGGGGCAGGAAGGACACAACATCAATGGCAAGACAAACACGTCGTCGACGTGACTCTAAGGCAAAGAGTCGCTTCATGAATCGCCCAACTCCTTCTATCGGCAGAGCTAACTCTGCAGATAATGAGAAAGTAGGTATCGCTATCAAATCCAGTAAAGTAGACTGGAGAACTGTAGGATTATTAATTCTAATTTTTGTATTTTCACTTTACATTAGAACGGCTTGGACTGCTGAACCTGCAACTGAAGATGGATACCAATTAACTGGGGGTAGTGACCCTTATTATCACAAACATGTTGTAGATTATGTTGTTGAAAATGGAGAACATTTGGATAGAGATCCAATGCTCAATTATCCATATGGTGCAAACAATAATCGTCCACCACTGTTCGATTGGTCGATTGCAATTGTTGGATTAATTCTATCTCCATTCTTTAGCTCTACAGAAGATTCAGTATGGTTTGCTATGCAAGTCTTACCTGCAATTTACGGTGCATTGATAGTATTCCCTGTTTATGCTATAGGAAGAGCTCAATTCGGTAAAGAAGCTGGATTAATTGGCGCTTTCTTAATTGGAGTAAATTCAGGCCACGTAAGTCATTCAAGTTTAGCCCTTGCTGATCACGATTCGTATATTATTCTGTTTGGTACTACAACTTTCTTCTTTTTCATGAGAGCTCTAACTGTTTCTAACGATAAGAAGTGGGTTTCTGATTGGACTAATTTTGATAGTATTAAGCAAGGTATGACGGACCTCATCAAAAATGAAAAGATTGCTTTAGGTTATGCTGGACTAGCTGGTATGACTATTGCTATGATTGCAATGAGTTGGAAAGGATTCCCGTACATTATGGCAATTATTGCAATTTACTTAGGTTTCCAAATGCTACTCAATGCATTCCGAAGAGTGGATAGTTTAACTACTGGAATATTAGGATTGGTTACTCTCGGTTTACCTGTACTTTTATCATATCCATACTACCAATCAATGGGATTCATTAATACTTGGTGGGAAGCTCCAGCTTACATCTTACTAGGTTACATCATCATGTCTTTATTGATGGTTACAACTCGAGATTTACCTTGGTTATTAGTTATTGGAAGTTCAACATTCATTGCTCTTGCATTTTATCTATTATTGACTTATGTTTTCACTGAACTTGGATTCTTACTATTCAGTGGACAAGGTTATTTCGTAAGAACCAAGCTTTTCAACACTATTGCTGAAGCTCAACCTCCTCAATTTGCCGATTTTGTATTTGCATTTGGTCCGGTTTCTATTTGGCTAGCTATTTTTGGAGTCATATGGATGGCATATCAATTATTCAACCAAAGTATGTGGAAGAAAGATTATCTGTTTGTTATGATCTGGGCTCTTGTTTCTTTGTTTATGGCTCAGTCTGCTGTTCGTTTTATTTTCAATGCAACACCTATTGTTTCTCTAATAAGTGGTTGGATGACTTGGCTCATAATTCAATGGGCTAATTTCCCTTCCGTATTGCAAACGTGGACAAGTTACTGGGGAAAACGTGGTAACTTATTCTATGGACTATCCTTACTATCTCTTGCTATAGGGTTCTGGTTCTTCTTTACTGTAAGCGTCCTTGTTGGTTTGTTAACTGCAGTTATTTTGATTGTATTAATCATGGTAATTGGGCACATGGATGCTCAAGACATTGACCAATACCGTTTCCGTGATCGATTAAGTGGACTAAGAAAATCGTTTGATATGAAAAGACCACTCGTAGCTCTTTTCGTGGGATTATTTATTTTCCTTCCAAACACATTCTATGGGTATGACGCAGGTGTTCCTTACGAAGACAAAAAAGAACACGATGCAGACATTTACAACTTTTTAAGCTATGATTTCTTTAGGCCTGAAGAATTTGATTACGGTCAAAGAAACAATGCTACACTATATCCAGAAGGAATTGCTGGCATGTATACTACTAATTTAAGTTCAAATCAATTATGGTACATGGGAAATACAGGGCCTTCGTTCCCTTCAGATTATTGGATTGAGGGACTTGAATGGTTAGCTGAACAAGATACTGAAAAAGCTCCAGAAGACAGACCTGGCTTCATGGCATGGTGGGATTACGGATTCTGGGCAATTGATATTGGAGAACATCCTACTGTAGCTGATAACTTCCAGTTTGGTTACCAAATTGCAGGTAATTTCATTGCATCTCAATCTGAGCACGAAGCTATGGCGCTTCTTCTTTACAGAATATTGGAAACTGAGGTCAATCGAGATACTGGTAAATTTAATTCTGAAGTAAGAACTAAAATATTAGATGGATTCTTGAATGAAGAAAATGTTTCTGCATTTGAGCACATTGTTTCAAATCCTGATGATTATATTCCTAAAAATTCTGACGGAAGTGAAAAAGATATTAACAAAAGAAATGCAGCTATAAGGGCTGGAAATCCAATCTTAATGACTATGGATATTACTACAGTTTCTAACTTACTATGGGAAGTTGAGCAACTTACTGGTAAATCGATTAGATACTTTGCAGCCGATACCAGAATGATGGCATATGGTCCAAAATCTGGACAAACTGGTATTTTGTATGCACCTATTACTTTAGCAGATTACAGCATTAATGACTACGTAGAAGTGCAATACACTTTATCTAATGGTCAAACTTTACCTGCTGACGAAATTAATGAACTACTCAAAACTAATCCTACTCTAACTATCGAGTCTGATGTTCTTGTTTACAAAGAGAAGTTTTTGAACTCTATGTTCTTTAGAGCATTTGTAGGCTGGTCTGCACCAGATATTGACCGTCCAATCCAAGATGGAATTCCTGGGATAACGGGAGCTATAGCTCAAGAAGGAAAGAGTCCTGCACCAGGATGGAATTTGACGCACTTTAAGCTAGTAAAATCTGCAGGCGGATCTCAATTACGCATGTTGAAGTATTATGATGGAGCAACCATTCAAGGTACTGTTGCAACTCCAAATGGAGACCCAGTAGCAAATGCTAATGTAACTATACTTGATGAATATGGAATTCCTCACGGTAGCACAACTACAGATAAGAATGGAAATTACTCCGTTTTATCAGTTGCTGGTAATGTATCTATAATCGTTTCTTTAGGTGAAAAAATTTCAGACGATGAAAAAATTAGACAAGTTAGTAACAATATTTTGACTGGAACTACTGCTGAAGACTTGTTAAAGGTAAATATCTCTGAAGAGGCTGCAATGAGAGTCCCATTGGTTAATTCAACATTCGACATAGACATCGAGATTAAACCAACAAACATCACTGGAAGATTATTCTGGGATATGGATAAAGATGGAACATTTAGTGGAGTTGTAGACGAAGCTCTAGCAATCACTCCAGTTAAAGCTACAAACATTCATTCAGAAATAGAAACTATAGTGAATACTAACGCAAACGGAAAATATGAATTTATCGGCTTAGCGCCTGGCGAATATACTATAACTACTGAAGTTGAAGAACATGAAATTGTTTTGGCATCTTATCTTGGTACATCGGCAACACGAGCTGGTCAAGACATCGAAATTTCTGAAGCGCTAAAACCAAGCTCAATATGGGGTGAATTTTTATCTGCTGACGAAATCGGGAATACTCAAATTACCGTTTCGTTATATGATGAAACAAATGGCAGTTTAGTAGAAAGTACTTTCCTAAATCAAAATTACTTGAACTCAGACTGTCCCGTTGAAGGCGATACAAGCCAAGTCTCTTTCTGTTTTGAACAATTACTTCCAGGTAACTATACTTTAAGACTAGAGAATGAAGGTATCTTAGCTGACAATCCTGCTGACTGGGCAAATAACAGTATTGATATTGTTCTTGAAAAAGGAAGCTCTGTCGGGTATAATGCAACTCTAAGAAATGGTTTCAGACTTGAAGGTACTTTAGCCCACAATGGTGAAGGAATTCCAGAAGAACAGATTTCAATACAGAATGCTAACTCTTTTGGAGGAAGTTATAACGTATTTACTAATGAAAATGGATATTTTGCTACTGTACTTCCTGATGGCGCATATGACTTATTCACACTTCATCAAAAAGGAAATAATACTTTTGCATATCTTGAACGTATTGATAGTAAAACTATTTCATTGCCAATTAATGCCAATATGGTCCCAAGCTATACTGTAGAAGGTAGTCTGTTTGAGGATGTTAATGGAAATAAAACTCTAGACTTTGATGAAAAGGGATTCGAAGAAATGGAAATTATATTTGATTCCATAAATGGCGGAAGTGTCTCTACCTTGAGTAAAAGTAATGGAAATTATAATCTTATTTTACCTGCCGGAATTTACAACGCATATGCACACATAGGTGGTGAAGGACAAAATCTAGTAACTTTACAAACTGTTGTTGTAGGTGCTGAAGACATTACTTCAAACCTTTCCTCTACCTATGGTCAAGATGTGATGATTATAATGTACGAAGAACATCTTGGTAATGAAATTCCTTTACAAGGACTAGTCAATTTAGATGGAGGTGCTGAAGGCGCTCTGAATGTTTGGGCCACCGATCCAAGCTCAATGATTACATTACCAATTAATGATTATGAAATTGATGCTTCGAAATATGGCTATACTTTTGTAAGAACCTATGAAGTCTCTGCTGAAACTAACAATACAAAAGAAGTTATTGATGATTTTAACCTAAACATAGAAAAAGAATTAATCGTTGAAATGAAACGTATTCCAACTAGCGTTACCGGTACATTTGCATTTGAAGGTGCTGGAATAGCTGATGGCAACATTTCATTCTCTCCAATCTCTGATCCATCATATAGTTTGAATTTTAGCACTGACGAGAATGGAAATCTGGCTAATGTACTTTTACCGCCTGATAACTATCTTTACTCTTTTTCATACAATGACAATGGAACTAGATACTTTGCTTTAGGGCAAACTAATATCGAAATAGGGCAAGCTAGTCTTGATTTAGGAGATATCGATGCTGAAAAGAAATTTGATATTACAGGTATGGCAAGCCTAAACGATAATGCTGAAAATGGATTAGTAACCTTCACTCCAGTAAGTGATTTAGATAATGCAACTACCTTTGAGATTACAGAATTCGGAGGGTATTCTGGTAGCTTACTTCCGGGTAACTACTATGTTAACTTCCAAGATGGAGTAAGTAGTAAACACTATAGTTTTGTCGGACAAGTCACATTAAATCAACCAAAAGAATATAATTTAACATTGGTAGATGAAGGCTACTTTAGAGGTGAAGTCATTTCTTCAGCTGACGGTGAATTGATTACGGATTCTGCAATAGAAATCCTATTTGAATCTGAGAATAATGTAATATTTGTTGCTGAAACAATTGTTGGAGAAGGATTATTTGGTTCGACTATAGATTACGGAAAAATTGATCTTCCTAATGGTGATTATTCAGTTACTGTTGATTTGGAAGGATACCAAGCATTTGAAGATACATTTACAGTAGATGGAAACACTAATAAGTATAACATTACTTTGAATCCACTTTCTGTCAATGCAACATTAGAGGTTAGCTATACTAATGCAACGGGAATCGAACTTCCTGTTTCTAATGCAAATGTAAGATTCACAAACGTCTTTGCAGACTATGATGAAACATTTACTACTGACGAAAACGGAACTATTACTATTACTGGAATGACGCCAAGAACTTATGAAATTGAAATGACTCATTATGAAAATAACGAGAATGAAAGATTTGAGTTGGAACTCCAGAACGTTTATGTAAAGGCTGGAAAGGAACAACAGACCTTCAAAAGAGACGCTGATTGGAGAGTTAAATT
>DAEH01000006.1:11554-12771 GCA_002497685.1 Euryarchaeota archaeon UBA169 | reverse complement strand
GATAATGAAGTTTTAGCAAATTCTGAAATTGAAATTTGGAATATGGCCGGAACTAATGTACAATTCAATACAACTGCTGATGAAAATGGGGAATATGAACTATATCTTTACACTGGCGCATACCAATCTTGGATTTATACAAACGAAGGGACAAGTTATGTTGATATTTCAGAATTGGAACTTGAAGATGCGTTAGATTTAGATGCTTCATTAGATAGAGGTATTAATTTCAAACAGACATATTTATCTTCTGTAGATTCGGAAGTCATTGAATTTGATGAAATAGATATGGAAGGAGCGAACTTTAGCTTTGAAATTGAAATGAATGATGGAATTATAGATATTACGGTTCCTGATGGAATTTATAGTTTAGTAAGTGAATATGAAGACTTATCTGGAGACAACGATTATGTTTACAATCTAAACGATAATGCAAATATAACTGATGATAAAGATAGTATTCTTCAAAATAAGACTATTGAAAAGAAGTTAATGAGGGGAATTGAAGTAAACGTCGATAGAACTGAGGCAAATGTGGCCTTAGGTCAAACTGTCACTTTCAACTTCAATGGAACTTCTACTGGACACATAAATACAGTTTATGATTTAAATATAGACAATATTCCAGCTAATTGGACTGCAGAATTTGTTCCAAATAAATGGGGAGTAAACTACGGTGAAAATGTAACTGCTGAATTAAAAATAACTCCTGATCAAACAGTTACTGTAAATGAAAAAGAAACTTTTACCATAACGGTTTCTTGGACTGACGGAAATTCAAATCAAGTTAATGACATTACTCATACTTTTGATATTGGAGTTACGCCTATTGAAGCCCAGAATCCAGATTACATCGTGTCTGAGCTATTATGGAATCCTGAAAGTCCTACCGTTGGTACTGAAGTAACATTAACTGCTAAAATCACTAACTTAGTCAATAACACTGGCATCCAATATGTGCCTATTGTATTCTATGATGGAAATGAACCATTTAACTTGACCACTGTTGTTTTCGATGGAACTGACAATGAAGAGGTAACTGTTACAGCTGTGTGGACTGCAACTAAGGGGTCACACCCATTAAGAGTTGTAATCGACCCTGGCGCTACGCTAAGTGAAGTAGATGCAACAAATAATGAAAAGTCTATAACTATTTCAGTTAGTTCAAAATCTGATGAAAATGATAACTCCTTCAGAATGATTGCTCTTGTAGTTGT
>DAEH01000006.1:10004-11166 GCA_002497685.1 Euryarchaeota archaeon UBA169 | reverse complement strand
CTACTTAAATCCTGTTTAAGACGCTGGTAACGCTCTTTGGATAGATATCCTTCACTGTATAGTTTATCTAGTTTAACGGCTTCATCTTTAGAAGGTGAAACTTTGTCTGATAACGCAGTATCAATAGATTTACTTGCTTTTAGTAATTCTTTTGCATATGCAAGTAGTACGCGAGCATCATCTTTAGAATTAAAAGAAGATATATTGCATTCTTCCAAAAGACTATTCACCGATCTCTTCGCTCCGGACTTGTGATTATACCAATCTACAATTTCCTGTGCATCATTATTGCTATCCCAAACACTCACTGGAAAATCTTTAAGGGTTTGCAGTTGTGAATCCTTGTTTTTATCCCAATTACTAATTTGTACTTCTTCAATAGTTTTTTCTTGACAAAAAGCAAACACTTCAAGTATTAAAGAGGTTAATTCGTTTTCATTTAATTTTCCATCTTTATCTGAATCATATTTCTCAAAAAGAGAGTCTGAATCAAAACTTTTCCTTGTACTCTCATCCAGATCTTCCAGAATAGTATCAAAAAACCTTTTTGCTTCGTCTTTAGAAAGCTGACCATCGCTGTTCTTATCAAATTCCTCTATCAAATCTTTAGCTATTAGTGAGTGCATGGATCTGTTGATAGCTCGGCCTATAGGCTTGCGAAAAATATACAATAAAATGAAAATAGGAAATAAGACAAGTAAAGAAAAAACCTCAAAAACAAAAATATTTTCTAATAAAAGACCATTCTCAAATAAGAATATAAGAAAATCTAGCCTTTGAAGATAGCCTTCCTGTGGCCTTAACATAAAGAAAAAAATTAACCCAGCTATAATTACTGGACGAATGTCAGACTTTATTTTTTCATCTCCCATTGAGGAGACTTAGACTACAGACTATAAATTGAATCTACAAAAGCTTCGCTATTCAAAAAAATAAAAGTGAAAAAAGTCGTAAACGAGAGATAGGGGAACTAAGTCCCCTACCTAACGATACATTTCCTATCTAAACTACTCTAGAGTAATTTAGCGGAGCCAATGATGTCTCCGGTTGCATCAAATTGGATATCTAGTTTCCAACCATCTTGTGCTGGGCCAGCGTCTGGTCCGTGTACTAAGAATTGGTCACCAGATGACAATTTGCCATCGCGGTCGTTGTCAGAGAA
>DAEH01000006.1:0-9615 GCA_002497685.1 Euryarchaeota archaeon UBA169 | reverse complement strand
GAATCATCTCCGTTATAGGTCATATCTATGCCCATCTCTTCGCCGCCCTGGAATTGCATAGCAACTTCACCGAAGCCGTTGCCACCGACATATGTCGATCCAGATCCGTCTTTCAAGAAGAAACTAAATCCGAGTAAATCTTCTTGCTTACTAACCTTAATCACTTCTACGTGATATATGTTTGCACTATCTTGTGATACAAAGAAAGTGGCTATAGGGGCTGATTCTCCTTGCTCTAGGAAACTGGCTGCCCAAACGTACAGCACAGCGGCTAGAACAACTGTGATTGCCACCATTAAAATAACGGCAATAACTGGGGAAACTCCCTCATCGTTTTTTTCTATTCTGTGTTCCATGGTTGCGTCCTCTTTCAGACAGTTTTGAACCACAAGTGGTTCTACTGTCGGACATTAACATTGTCACAGACTGTATATAAAGTCTAACTTTATTAGTTGTACAATATCTATTTAGTATGTTTTAGCTAAGAAAACTTTCTTAATAGTATTCTTCCCAGAAACAATGCATTTCTGTTCTTTAGAGTAAGGAGTTGTAGATTCTCCTAAGAAAGAAAAACCAGTTTCCTTCTCGATTAACTCAGCTTCAGCATCATTTCCTTCGAAAGGCATCTCATAAACATAGCCCTCTTCCAAATCTTGTTCAAAATTTATTTTAGATCCTTCTATGCTTAGATTAGGCATTTTCTTAATATGTTGATTAAAATGAGCTGTAGCATTATCTCTCATATGTACGTTTACTAATTCTAACTCCTTATTTACTGAAATTAATAATTCATCTAAACTATAGCTAGATTTCTCTCCTGTTCTTCTAGCACACATGAATGAATTTGATTTTAAATCTCTTGGGCCTAATTCTATTCTAAGAGGAACACCCTTGATTTCCCAATCGTAATACTTTTGACCTGGCCTTATGTCTCTATCGTCTAACTTTACTCTAATCTTTTCTGACTTTAATTCATCAACTATCTTTCGAGCTGCAGTGGCTATTTCCTCTGAGCCTTCTTTTGATAGAATTGGAACGACTACTACCTGGATTGGTGCAATGGAAGGTGGCATAATCAATCCTTTATCGTCACCATGTGTTGCTACTGTTGCCCCAAGTAATCTTTCCGACATCCCATATGTTGTTTGATGAACATATTTCTGTTCGCCGGATTCAGCTTCATATTTTACATCAAACGCTCTAGCCCACTGATCTCTGTAGTGGTGTACTGAGGCTACTTGTAAAGTTCTCCCATCTGGCATTACCACATCTATAGCAATAGTGTACCAGGCCCCTGGGAAAGTATCCCAAACTGGCCTTTTAGTTACTAAAACTGGGAAATTCAATTCACTCATTAAATTTTTCACAATCTCTAAATCTTCATTGATTTGTCTCGTAGCATCTTCTTCATCTGCATGTGCTGTATGAGCCTCAAAGAAATGTATTTCTCGGACTCGAATAAATGAACGAGTTTGCTTAGTTTCATATCTAAATGTATTTACTATTTGGTATGTTTTCAATGGTAAATCTGCATGTGATCTAATCCATAAAGGAAACATGGTGTACATCGCAGTTTCACTCGTTGGTCTCAAAAACATAGGGTTGTCTAATTTCGTTTCACCTGCATGCTTAATCCAATAAACTTCCTTAGCAAAACCTTCAACTTCATCTTCTAATCTTAATTCTGAAGGATCTATTCCTTCTTCTCTAGCTTTCTTCAATAAGGACACTAACTTATTTTCTTTATCTAATAATTCTTCCGGTATCAGAAGAGGAAAATGAACTTCATCATGATCTGTTCTTTCCATCTCATCATGCGTTAAATTATCAATGAGTCTCATAGTTTTCCAACCATAAGGCCTCCAAACATCCATTCCCTTTATTGGATATCGTTTATCAACCAATTCTGCTGCTTCAACCATAAAAGGATACCATTCTTTGAAGTTTTCTTTAGATGGAATTCCGCGTTTGGCTGCGGCGGGTGATTTAGACATGCTAACTGCGCGTTACTTGCATATAATTAACGTTTACTCTTCTTTTGTTCATTTAATTTAACTCTCTGATCTCGTACTTCTAAAACCTTACCTACTGTATATGGACCTACCAAAATAATTATTATAGAAATCCATAGCATTGATTTACACCCGGATGGGGCGTTGTCGTAATTGTCTGGTTGAGTTACTTTCAATTTTATTAAACCAAACCATGGCAATTCTCCTCTTGCCATACCAACTACCCAATCAGGATCAACTGGTTGAACTGGATTGTTATTGATGTCTCTATGCGTCAATTGATCTGGATGAGGGTTGCCTGTTGAATCTCCTTTGGTGATATATCCTGAATTTTCTAAATTCTTTAGATGAGCTCCTCCACTAAGTCCTATTTCAGAAAATTCTATTTTAGAACCAAAATAAGTTTCTATCTCAGGAATGTAATAATAATCGGTAATATTATCTCCATCCATATCCTTTGGTTCTTCTAAGACATCTACCCAAGCCATTGCTCTATGAATTACAGGAGTAACTGGATTTCCTTCAACTTCTTTTATTCCGTTCTTATAAAAAACTATTACGTCTCCATAATCTCCGTATTTCTGGTAATCTGTTTTCTTTCCTTGAAGATAAGTAACAATATCTGATTTTTTGGCTTCTTTCACAATTACCAAGTCTCCTGTATCTATTGTTCCAATGTGTGTGAAGCCAGGCTCATCATAGAGTGGATTCTCAGTGTGCTCCATCGAACCAGATTCAATAACAACCATTGGCGGCCAATTACTGCTGTAAGCAAATGTTAAAAGGAAAACTAGAAGAACGCTACCTATGGCAATACCTATATCTTTTGCAGCCTCTGGTATTTGTATTTTATCAGAATCTGGCATCTAAATTCCGTTATAGTTTACGAGATCTTTTTACTTTCTTAACTTTACGAACTCTCTTGCGATTACTATGACTTGAACGTTGAGAACCAAAATCTGTTGATGGGCCTCCATCGTCATCACTGACATTTCTAACGTTATTAGGTAACTCTTCTGATGGGTCTGTGCTGCTTTCTCCATCATTAGATGAGCTAAAATCTCCAAGAAGATCATCTAATGGATCGCCTACATTCGAATTACTTGATGGTTGAGTTGAATCTGTCTGAGGCATTGCTCGAGATGTATTCTCAGGTGCTGGACTTTCAGCCTTTTTCATTTCTCCACCACACGATGGACATTTTCCCCACTTTTCTTGGAATTCTTTACCGCAGGAGCTGCAGGAATATGCTGAAGAAGATGCTGTAGAAGGTTGTGAAGAAGGTATACTAGGCGTTGACGAAGAGGTAGAATCATCTGCATTTACATATGGATTAAAATCTCCCGAACCTCCCAAAAGATTCTCTAAATCATCCTCGCGTGAAGAAGGTTCAGCTTCTTGCTTTTTATTTGCTAATTCAGGATTAGAGGCGCCTCCGCCTAACTTGCGGCGTTGCTCTGCATAATAAGCATCTCTCTCTGCAAAAAGTTCTTTTGTTTCTTCTGAATAGTCAAACTTTTTCTTTTCTTCTTTCTTTTTACCAAACCAGCCCATAATTAGCTAAATACGCGTGATAAATAAAGCGTTGGGTTTAGAATAAAGATAACTTTCCTGTAATTTCATCAATTTTAGATTCCGTTGAAGGACCTATGCCTAAACAAGTAACCGTTCCTGGAGGGACTTCTGTTAATCCTGCGTCACTTACCAGACTATATGTTAAACCAACATCTCTAGCATGCTGCTGAAGTTCTCTTAACAAGGACTCGTTTGTTCCTTTAACAACTACCTTTTTTTGACCATCGCCATACCATCCCTTGAAATTAGAAGGGTCAGATTTCTTTGATTTAAGTGAGCAATTAACTGCAGCATGTGCAACCTGTGCAGCCATTTTCCCCTTCGATATTCCTAAATCTGTTCTGACGATTATTACTAGTTTATATTCCAAACTTATTCCTCTTCATCAGACATTAAAGAATCTTCTTGAACTACATCTGCAGACAAACCTTCTCCTTCCCCTGGCCTGTTAAATTTTTGATCTATATCTGCCATTTTTGAATCGATGTCTGCCAAATCTGCCAAAAGAGTCTTTTCTTTTTTTGAATAATATTTTTTCATTACAGAACTACCTGAAAGCTTCCGATTTTCAACTTCAGTCAACTTACGTTTTACATTATCTCTATCATGTTTAAGGCCTTGAAGCTCAATTAACTCTGCCGGGATATATTTTCCTGCAACTGCTAACTCGGATTCAATACGGATTCCAGGAGGTGCTCTGGCAAGGCTTGGGTGAATATTGGCAGTCCAAGGATATGCACCTCTATACCATCCAGCAACAAATAATAATACGGATAAAATCAATAATGAAGTTGTAACAAAAAATGTTTGGAAGTATCCTTTATCATCATCAGAATTACCCCATGTTGGAGCATTACCAAGTGCAGGATTTCCTAATATGAACCCCACAATTATGACAATGCAAATGGACATCGCCATACCTAAAGTAACTCTGTAAAGTGTATCAAATTCCTCATCTAATTCCCCTTTTCGAGGGAACATAGCCTGAATCAAAGTATAGCCAGGAATAAACAAAACAAGCAATAAGCCTGCAAAAACTCTAAGCCAATTTATTTCTTCCATTAATACTCGCTAGAATAACCCCATTAAAAATGCCTGCTGCCTGCAAAACCACTCCGATATCCATGAGGTTCTGAACCATTTCTCCTTAATTTAGACTGTTTGACTAAAGTATTCCAACGAGATTTGCAATTGCAATGTAAACCTTTCAAATCTCCTGAACCCAAACGATGATTTTTCAATGCTTCTAATAGTCTCTTATTACAATCGTGACAATTATGGGCCCCCCTACGCGTACCTCCTCCTGTTGGATCGGAATATACTCTGACTGGTAAATCCTCACATCTTTTTAGAACTTCAATCACAGACCAAAGCCAAGGTGCAGTCCATTCGTTTCTAAACCATAACTTTTCAACAACTGTATTCTTTTGAACATTTACAGGGTTAATTGATATTTTATCTACGTAGGGAGCTGTATCTATTGCAGATTGAACCGCATCTTCAATTGCTTCTTTTTCACTTAGATAAGGTGGTTTTAACAGAATATAGGCCTTAACTTCGGCACCATTATCTCGTGCAAGTTTACACACTTTAACATAATGGGACCAGCGTAAACGTTTGTTAACTGATTTATCTAAAACAACTGGATTTGAAGATTCTAATCCAATTGCAATTTCAAGTTTGGGTGCATTAGTATATGCGAAATTTTTAGGATTTACAAACTCAGGTAATGATTCAATTAAAACTTTTTCAATTCCCATATTAGACATGTCTGACATTACTTCATCAGCAAAATTAAAGGGAACTTCAGTCGGATCTATGAATGACCCTGAAGTATAAATCTTAGCATATTTCTTTCCTCTTAGTGTTGATCTAACTTTCTTCCACTGTTCACGGAGCATGTCGTCACTAACTCCACCAGGCACAGTATCGTTGAAGTAACCACACATTGAACATCCTTCCTTAATTGACCAATAACAACCTCTAGTTCTCAGAATTACAACCCCTGCTTCTACTATTTTTCCATCTAAAACTTCCTCTTCAACCCATTTTGCTACAGGTTTGTCTAATGGGTGGTCGCGTGGTATTGACTTAGATTCATTAACAAAGTCAGTCAAAGGAACAAAAGCTTCAGGCATGATGTCGAACCTCCACAGCTACTCCTCGATTCATTGAAATCATTTCTTCAGGAACCATTTTTGCAATACCTACTGCTGTCACAATATCATTCTGCTTAATAACTACTTGATCGCCAATATTCCAATTTCCTTTGTAAGACTTTACGCCTACTGCAAATAAATCGCCAACTAACTTGAAATTCTCTGCAATAATGATTGGACCGCCTTGTAAACTATATTCTATCCCTCCCTTCAGAGTCAAACCAAAACCGCCAACTACTGGAGACATGGCTGCTAAATCACCACAACGTAATTTGTATGGCATACGTCCACTTATTTCTGAATTAACTAGAAAATCTGAATTCTCTCCATATTGAAAGTTTGCTAAACCTTTGGCTTCTCCTTTAGCTCGGTCTTTAGTGTTCAATATAGGAATATCTGACAAAGTCATTCTTGCAATATTTTGAAGAATTTCCAAACCTTCATATGATGATGGTCGATCTACACGAGTATCTACTACATCAATTCCCAATTCTTTTACCAACTCTGTCATTATTTTAGAAGAAGAACCTGCATGTACTATTGCTTTAGCATAATGTTTTGTAGGATTTAATTTAATTAGTTGAGATCTTAACATTTCAATTTCTGATGCGCTCCACTTTCCTGTTACTGCAATATCGTAGTGTGCTGCTGGATAACAAAATTCTAATTCTCTAGGAACTAACCCTAATGGTGAAGTTACGGATACGACATGTAATGCCAAATGGTTTTCCACTTCACGGAGCGTATTGAAAAATCGTTTATGACTACTACTTTTGAAATATGGCTTTCTTGCTGAGCAAGGTAAAATTAGCAAAACCATATTTTGTGCCGGTGGTTCATAATTTGACAGTCTATTTTGAAAATCAAGAATTGCCGGATGATTCAAACTTAAATCGTTTGATCTTATAGTAGAATGAACTCTAGCTCCCTTTTCAATTAGTAATAAGGCTGAATGGTGTAATATTTGAGAAACTCGAGGATTGTGTAAACTAGTAATTTCTACTAATTCTCTTAATTTACCATTAGAAATCGCGTTACGAATTCTTAAAATCCAACGATTAAGTTCTGAACGATTATGAGAAAATAAATCATCAATTTGCGTATTTTGTTTAATCCATTCACCACTTTCTAAAATCCATCCTGTTGAACTACGTAATTCAACATTTAAATCATCAAAGATATCTACTCCTAAATATGCTAAAATGGGCATTTGAGAAGGTTCTACAGCTGGCGCATAAAGCAGTCGGGAGTAACCTGCTTCCGATCTAAATTCTGCAGCAATCTCTACTAACTTTTTAGGTTGAATTGAATATGCATTATCGAGCACTGCAATATTTTCAGATAATTGCAAGTAAGGAGCTTTTTCAGAATCTAAACCTAATGGGCTGGGCGGTAAATCAAAAACTTTACCGACCTTAATAGTTCCTCCAGACTCTAAATCCTTAGATTCTTTTAAGTCTGTGTGGCTAAATACAACATGAGGAGTTTGTAGATTATCTTCTAGCTTTAGAAGTCTGCCTAACCCTTCGTGGCTTATAGGTTCCATTATATCTTGCCAAATTGGCGCCTATATATTGGATTCTTTTCTTATGCTGTAGGTTCTTCAAGCTCTTTGGGTGGTTGTGAAGCTGTCATCTGATCCTTGATTCCTTCGTCTACAACTTGTTGAAGTGCCTCGTCAGCCTCTTCTTTGATTGCGTCTAACTCAGCTTGCATTTCAGCTGCCGTAGGAATAGTTCCGAGAACATCTTCTGACTTGCCAAGCGCCTTTTCAATATCTTTTACTTCAGATAATTGCCTATCTGGAGCTTTACGTGCATAGCCTACATAATCTGCTGCACCCTCAAATAATTTTGTTAATTCGAATGGAAGTACAAACTTTGTAGAAGCTCCAGCTCCAATCTCCTTCAAGGAATCTAAACTCAAAACAGTTAATGCTTTGGAATCTAATGCTGAAGCACCCATGGCTGTAATTCTCAAACCTTGAGCTTCTCCTTGCTTTTCTAAAATTGTTTGTGAACGCTGACCTTGAGCTTCCAACACCTTAGATTGTCTAACACCTTCGGCTGCTAAAATACGTGACTGTTTGTCTCCTTCTGCAGTCAAAATTCGAGATTGTTTCTCACCTTCTGCTGAAAGGATTGCTGATCTCTTTTCACCGTCTGCTTTCAAAATAGCTGCACGTCTTTCACGTTCTGCTGAAGTCTGTTCTTCCATTGCAGCTTTAACATTTGGAGAAGGATCTACTTCTCTAATTTCTACATTGTCGACTTTGACACCCCATGGGTCTGTTTCAATGTCTAGTTTGTCTCTTAGGACTGCATTAATTTTGTCTCTACTTGAGAAAATTTCATCCAATTCCATGTCTCCTACTACTCCTCTAAGAGTTGTTTGGGCCATGTTAACTATAGCTGCCCTAAAATTTGCAACATTAAGAACTGCTTTCTTAGCGTCTGCAACTCTGTAGTAAACTACTGCATCTACCATTGTAGGTGAATTATCTTTAGTAATAACTTCTTGACGTGGAACATCAAGAACTTGAATACGTAAATCTACTTTGAAAACTTTCGTAATCAATGGAATAACAAAATTCCATCCTGGATTGAGCATTGTGTGAAACTTACCCAATCGTAGCGCGACTCCTGATTCATACTGCTCAACTTGAACAATAGTTGTCATTAAAACAACAACTAATACTGCTCCAAGAATTAACAGTAAGAATATTATTTCTCCTATCATTTTTATTCCTCTCCTTCTAAAGGTATTACTGTAACTGTGATTCCTTCTGCATCTGTAACCTTAACTTTAGTACCTACTGGTATGTTCTGATCTGATGTAGCTCTAAATTCTTCCATGCTGATTTTAACTTTACCAATTCTATCATTTGCAATGACTTCTTTGGTAACGATTCCTTTTTCTCCAACTTTGCGTTCAATACTCATTTCGCTAGGCGTATCTGGAGGTGCTAAAGATTGGTAAAGCATCATTGTTCCATACAAAGAACCTAAGCCTACTGCCAATCCGATTGGTAAAAGTAACAAACCATCGACAACATTGAATGAAAGTAAAATTCCTAAGGCTATGAAAACCGTGGCTGGAACTGCAATTAAAAAGCCCGGTTGAAAGACTTCTACAACGAACAAGAGCACCCCTACAATTACAAAAGCTAATCCTAGCTCGCTACCAAATAAATCATCTGCCATGCATTAAAGATAACAAGGCCATATATAAGGGGTCTTCAAAAAAAAATTATGACGAATACTTTTTCTCAAGCTTATCTAAAGATTTAATTACTACTCCATCTTTAGTATAGATTATAATACAATAATCTTTTACTAAATCTTTATGTATGAATTTTTCTCCACCTACGTTCAGAAAACGTAACTCTGGCCCAAAATGGATTAGATTGTTATCTATCCTAAAAACACTATGATTATTGTTTTTTGTTTCTAGTAAATATTTTTCTGATGACAGGGATTTGAATCTGTGCCTTAACATTGAATCTTTCCTTTGCAAGTCTTCTGTATTCTTAGGATTAAAAAGAGATTTAGCACAGTCAGTAACTGTACAGCTAGGATGGTCTGCAACAAAAGATAGTATTGATATATCTAGATCATCAAGCTTAACCATCTAACATTTACCAAAAAATGATAAAATTGTACTATTGCCATCTCCAGAGGCCACGTCTGAAACTGTTAAACTAACTATTAATCCCAATAAAATAATTGTCAAATTAAGCATTAAAACTGCCATTTGAGGAGTATTTGCCCAGCCAGGAAGCAAAGATTCTTCAGCTTTATTCAATGGGAGTATTCGAGCTTTCTGATATCCTGTAAAATCTTGCATTTCATTATCATCTGCCATAAATT
>DAEH01000050.1:11581-11856 GCA_002497685.1 Euryarchaeota archaeon UBA169 | reverse complement strand
GGTTGACCTTTAATATGAACTAAAATAGCTTCATGTGTTTCATCGAATCCATTCTCTACTAGCCTATCGAACATTCCACCGGTTTCAATTGCAATAATACATGTAGATTTTCCAAAATCATTAAAGGTTATCTTGTTGTCCTCTACATTATACGGAATATTATAGCCTGTATCTCCTACGTCATTTCTGCAATTTATTTTCATAGGTTTGCCTTTTCGGTTAATTTCCGTTAACGTTACGTCTCCCAATACTTTGGCCCCATCTTCTTCAGGCCT
>DAEH01000050.1:8972-11181 GCA_002497685.1 Euryarchaeota archaeon UBA169 | reverse complement strand
TGTGCATGAAACTTACCTAAATCCCACCCTTCTGAAATATAATATAATTCTCTTAATGTTGATGATTTACTTTGACTTGACATCTCTCTAATAAAATCTAGAAGATAAGTTGTTCTGAGTAACATGTATGCTCCATCTAATTTTTTGGCTGTTCGAGTTGTCTCTGAATCTCCATACTTCCAAACTTTAGATTTTTCATCAAATATTATATTATTTTTGCTACGCGTAGGGACAGACATCTCGGGAATCTTGCCCGTACTCAATTGTTCATAAATTTGTGCCGCTATTTCTTCTAACTCAGTTACCGCCGAAGCCATAATTGTCTATTGAAAAGGGGTTATAGATTGAATGGGTCAAAAAACACCGCAATATTCTTACTCATTTATCTCAATAAATCTAAAACTTAAAAAATTGAAAGTTAAATTAATATCCAAAATAAAAGGCGAAATATAGACCGCCTTACTTTTGGGAATATGTATCGATTAATATTTGAGAGGGTTTGCGTATAATCGACTTTTCTAATTTAATTGCCATGTTGATTTTTACATTGCCTGTATCTTTCTTACCTGGGCCTAATAATCTTCTTTCTGCAGTTCATTCATCAAAATTCGGATTTAACAAAACATTACCTCTGATTTCAGGAATGGTGATAGGGTGGTTTTTGCTAGGCGTTGTTGTTGGATTCGGAGCTTTATTTATTGAAAAAGACTCTACTTTACTTACTGCATTGACATACATAGGCGTTTCATATATGATTTATTTATCTTATAAAATAACTTTTTCCTTAAGCACTGAAGATTCTAATATTTCTAGTGAGGAACTTGGGATAAATACAGGAATAATACTTCAAATTGTAAATGGAAAAGCTTTCATTCACTTACTGATCTTAATGACGGTGTTTGGAACTGCTTTTGGAACGGATATAATGGGAAAAATGATTATTGCTCTACTTAATGTATCTATCAAGCTTATGGGGTGGATCACTTGGGCTTTATTTGGTAGTGCACTAAAAATAAAATTCAATGATGCAAGGTCAGGAGTTCTAATCAATAGGGCCTTTGGTTTTTCCCTTTTTTGCGTAGCGATATGGATAGCAATACCGAGATAAATGAGTCAAAAAAATAAATCAAGAAAAATGCCTTTGTCTCCTGATGAAAAACTATGGAGGAGAATCTCAGTCAAATTTGGTAACAATAAAGAACTCTGGAATAGGATCTGGAATTCAAACACAATTTATTCCTTCATTATTGAAAAAGAAAAGTTGAGATTAAACAATAAAGAATCAAAGCAATTGAAAAGTAAAATTGATGAAATTCTAGCACATTCAAAAAAAGGAAGGCAATGGTTCCTTCACCAAGAAAAAACTAATTTTACTCTAAGAAAGCTAAATGAAATTAGTGAAATCGAAGCTAGTGTCCGTAATTGGCGGCATTTCTTCAATAGTTATTCGCCAACTGAAGACATTCCTCTTACGGGACAATTGCCTAGTAAAGAAACTACAAATTATAACTTGATAGAAGATGTTTGGTTTGCATTAATATCAAATGAGAAATTACCAGAAGAATTTTCTTTATCAGAAAAGGAATATATCGTTAAATGGAGAACGTATGATTTGATCGAAGATGCTAAAATATTTGCAACGACATGTTCAGGGCTAAGATTCCGTGACTACTTGCCTTCAATCGCTCTTTTATTGATAAAATCAAAGCGAATTAGTGCAAGCCAACTATTAGATTTAAGATTGAATCATCTGCGAATAAACGGCTCCAACTCTTTTGGTAGAGATTATGATTCTCGCTTATCTGATATTGCTGAAAGAATACCTGATGTTGATGCGAATAATGCATTGAAAAATGGAAGAACGGACTTGAGGCATTTACCATTTGTAACCATCGATCCAAAGACTGCAAAAGATTTTGATGACGCTATCTGTTTAGTTGAGGAAAAAGGGAAACAGACCTTGTGGGTCGCCATTGCAGATGTAGCTCATTACATTAAGCCTGATACTCTCTTAGATGAAGAAGCGCAAGCTAGAGCAACATCTGTTTATTTACCTCATGCTGTTTTACCGATGCTACCTTCTAGATTGGCCGATAATTTATGTTCTTTAAGAGCAAAAGTTCCTAGATTGGCAATGGCTGTTTCAATGCAAATCGAAGATGATTGGACTGTCGGAAAAGTCGCAGCTTTTGAAAGTATTATTGAAGTT
>DAEH01000050.1:5861-8560 GCA_002497685.1 Euryarchaeota archaeon UBA169 | reverse complement strand
GAATGAAATAAGATTGAACTTGAACTCAGCTGAATTACGGCCTAAGGTTGAAGATGATAAAATCAGTGTCAATGTCAAATGGCCAAACAAAGCAACTGAAATGATTGAAACATTTATGGTAACCACCAATAATTCAATTGGAATTATGCTCGGTAAAGAAAATGCACCTTTGCCATGGAGAAGCCATGCTCCACCAGATTCTCCTGAAGTTGAAGAATTAAATGCAAAATTCGAAGCTATGGGGATTAATATTGAGTTGCCAATGCCAAGTGTAAAGAAATTTGGTCAATCTGAAGAAGCTGAATTGGCAAGTATGTTGGGAGATTGGGCCAATAGTGGAAATATTCAGATTAGCGGTTTGGAAATTTCTGATGATGATGAAGTCCCTCAATATCTCAAGAATGTTTTGGATCCCGAAGCCAGAAAAGATATTCTGATTTCTCTAAAAGAAGCTCAAGAAAAAGCTAGTAACTTAAAAAATAAAACTAGAAGAGTTGTTGATCATGGACTTTTCTATCTTCTACAGCGTGCCGTATATTCTCCAGACAATCTAGGGCATTTTGGACTGAATTTAGATGCTTATGTTCATTTTACAAGCCCTATTCGAAGATATGCGGATCTTGTAGTTCATCGCCAACTTAAATCTTTCCTGAAAGAAGAAGAATGGGTTCATTCTGAAGCTGAAATAACTAAAATTTCAGAACAATGTACTGCCAATAGCCGAGAAGCAAAAACTATTGAATGGGAATTAGTTGCCAATGCTTTCCATTTACATCTATTGAGGGGAGGCACTATAGATTCAATAAAAGATTCAGATGATGTGCTTGAACTAAAACAATGGCCTGCCAGAGTTGTTGGACTTCGTAATCCTTGGATTTTTCTTGATTTACTTGATGACGGAGCAATTCGTGGGAAATTACATGTTAGTCAGTTAGGAGATGGAAGACGATTATCTACTGATGAATTTGGATTAACCTTGATAGATGAAAATGTCAAAGAATTTGAAAAGATTGTATTATCTTTAGGTCAAAAATTCGCATGTAGACTTAGAGGGCTTGACCTATGGTCTGGAGAATTAGATTTAGCACCTGTATAGTCTAATTTACTTTAAATCATAAAAGTTCGTTCAGACATTTTAGTGTCTTTTACTGCTGCAATCCATATAGCCACCCCAAATGCAGTTTTATTCACTAAATCTGCTAAATTATAAATTATATTAATTGCTTCTACGCTGTATGCAGTGTTGCTAATTGTTATTCCTAATATGGTAGTTTCATCTAAACCATACAGATAGCCTATCGGGTAAATTGCCCAACCTATTGTAACAATCCATTTCAAGGATTGAAATGCGAACTGCCCAGCTTCATTGCCGCTGTTTTTATTAATAATAGAAGCTTCGCCTTGAAATATTTCATAAATTATGTAAAACCAACACATCATTCCCAGTATCCACCAAACTATAGAACTTCCTCCTATTATTTGGGTTTCTCCAATAAATCCAAAAACAAGCATTAATACTGAAGAGCCTAAAAGTCTCCAAAATAGCATAGCTGTAACTGTTGTAACTGCCGCCAGAATAAAATAAAATTCTACAATCTGTAATGGCACTGTCAAAAACCAATCTACATAACGATAAACTATAGGGCTCTCACCTGTAATTATCCAGTGCTCTCTCATGTACATATAATGCCAAAAAGCTATTCCCGTTATTAGAGTTGCAATTGTCATTGATGTTTTCCATTGCGGAGCTACATTTGCACGCTCTATGAGAAAAAAAAGGCTTGAAGCTAACATAGCTGCAGTTGCAATCCAAAAAGTAATTCCCACTAAATCATCTTGTCCAAGAACTAAAAAACCATCTTCAGAATAACTTTCACCTGTTGCTACTGAACTGGGTAAAATCAAAATTGTAAAAAAGCACACTACTATGAATAGTAACCTTTTTTTTACACTAAATAATAAAATAAATTTATTCCCCTGGCATCCTGTATTTTCCTAATTTAACTTTTACCATTTCATCCATCTCTTCTGTAGTAATCAACGGCGTTAAATTTCCTGAAAAAGTTCCAGATGCTGCAATATTGAGTGCTAAGCCAGTTACCGTTGTATGATCTGGAAAGTCCATTATTGATACAAAATCGTCTTTGCCGTAGCACCAGTAATAGGCCTCAACGGTCCCTCCCAAAGATTCTACCATTCGTATGGTTTCATCTCTTCTAGATGTTCCACCCTCTTTTAATAATCCTTGAACACCTTTTTTTGTGTAGCTACCAGAGTACATGAATTTAGACATTATGTTTGAAAGATAAAGCCATATTTTAAATCTATGCCGATTACTTGATTGTTGTGAGATTCGTGAGCTTTCAAAAATTTATTCCTATTGTTGTTTTTGTAATGTTTTCGGGATGTATCGACGATGGTCTCAAATTTAATTCAGAAGATGAAGTGGTTAAAAAAGAAGAGTGGGGTGCGTTTACAGTTGTTGCACCTGTTGATACAGGAATAAATCCATACCATGAACATTTTAAAAAGAATGAAAGTCTACCTATGTGGTTTCTAGACGAATTTGGAGTTACGATGACTTGTGAATTGACACAAACTGGAACTTGGGAAGAAAGAGTTGAAGCTGATCGAGAAACTTGTTGGAATTTAATTACATATAATGATACTGTTTATTTCTCAGGAACATGGATTATTGG
>DAEH01000050.1:0-5444 GCA_002497685.1 Euryarchaeota archaeon UBA169 | reverse complement strand
CCAGATGCTGTAATATTTTTTCTTGAAGGATTTGACGGCGTGCGAAGAGCTGCTGAACATCCTATGGTTGACATTATCACGACTAGCTTTGGACCTATCGGTTCAATTCCTGTCCCCGGTATTGAAGATGACACCGAATATGCAGTCAATGAAATGGGTAAATTGCATACTGGCGCTTGCGATAACACTGGCTCCACTTGTGTACAAGATGCGACTGGTGGACCTCCATGGTCAATTGGAATTGCTGGATTTCAAGAAGATGGCGATAGAGGAAAAGTTATGCATTGTTCTGGCACAGCGCCAGACATTGTCGCCGATTGGACACAGAATTTACCTGACCATGACTCTATCGAGGGATATCATGACACTTCAGGAACTAGTTTTGCAACTCCAAGAACGGCAGGAGTGCTTTCCTTAATTATACAAGAATTGAGAGAACAATATGGTGATGAAAGCTCAGGCGGAAGAAATGGTAGCTTAATATATAGTGAAAATGCTTCCATTACAAATTATGATATTAGAAGAAGTATGGAAAAAGCGTCATACTTCCCAGATGCAACTGAATATGATCCTGGGGCAAACGAAGGTGCATGTCAAACTGGAGTTCCCGTCTCTCCTGTGGCACCATACACTCAAACCGGATGGGGCGTAGTTGACCCTACCATTTCAATGATGATTATTGAAGATTTGAACGGTTCTTCACCCTTAACTGATAAAGATTTTGATTGTGAAACATATATGGATTCTATAATGGCTGCAAGAATCGCATATTGGAGCTAAATTTTTAGCAAACTACATAAATTGGGCCCGACTAGATGAATATGAAAGAGATCGTGGTGAGCTCGATAGCTCCGAAACCGATCGGTCCTTACTCACAAGGTGTCGTATCTGGAAACTTTGTTTTCCTAAGTGGCCAAGTTGGCCGTAAACATGACGCTACAGATTTAGAAAATGGTGTAGCTGAACAAACAAGACAAGCCATTCTAAACATAAAGGCCGTGCTAGCTGAAAAAAATCTAACTTTAGATAACGTCGTAAAATCAACTGTTTTTCTTGCAGATATGAATGACTTCGCAAAGATGAATGCAGTATATGCTGAATTCTTTGAAGAGGATACTGCTCCTGCTAGATCTACAGTACAAGTTGCGGGCCTACCATTAAATGCTGAAATGGAAATTGAAATAATGGCTTCATTGAACTAAACATGTACGTTATAAGTGGTTCAACTCATCAAAGATTGGGCGCATCATTAGCTGAAGAAATGGATGCTGAATTTTGTGGTGTTGTAAATCGCCATTTTCCTGATGGTGAAAGGTATATTCGAGTTTTAATGGACGTTCATGAACAAGATGTTGTTGTAGTTCAGAATACATTTCCTGATAAAAAAATCGTAGAGCTTCTTTTGATTTTACAAGCTGTAAAAGAGGCTGGAGCAAAAACAATTACTTGCGTCATTCCATATATGGGGTATTCACGGCAAGAACGTATTTTCCAATCTGGAGAAGCTCGTTCTGCAAAAGCCATTGCCAGCGTAGTTGGAGCTATGTGTACTCGAGTGTTCACTATCAATGTTCATACGCCTGAAATTCTAAGATTTTTTGGATGTGAAGCAAATGATATTAACGGTTCTAGAGAGGTTGTGAGATATTTGAAAGGATTCAAACCCGATATGGTTATTGCTCCAGATGAAGGCTCCAGAGATCGTTGTAATCTCGCTGCCGATTTACTCAAAGTTCCAGTTCATGTCATGAAAAAAGTGCGAATTGATGGACGTACTGTAGAGACTAGCTCTGGGCAAATCAATGTTAAGGGATCTACTGCAGTTATTCTAGACGACATTATCTCAACAGGAGGTACGATTGCAACTGCTGCAAACATTCTCCGAGAAGGTGGTGCTGAGAGAGTTTTTGCTGCCTGCACACATGGCCTATTCATTGAAGATGCTGCAAATCGGTTGCGTGTTTGTGATGATATCTTAAGCTCCGATACTCTAGAAGGCGTTTACACTAGATTTTCAGTTGCTCCTGCAATTGCTGACGCTCTTTGATGTTCTGGAAAGGCTCATTATTCACAAAAGAAGGATTCATTAATACTTGTATTGATTTAGAAAATTGTAAATTCGTAACTAATGATAAAGAAGAAGATGGAATTATTGTTCCTCTTTTCCGTAATTGCCATACTCATCTTGGAGATACTGGAGCAAGAGAGTCATTGCCTACTGGACTCAGTTTAGCAGAGTTAGTTGGGCCTAATGGCTGGAAACACAAATGGTTAGAAAATAACAATATTGAAAATTCAATTTTACAAGGATTGAAAGAAGCCACGTACTCCGGTATTGGCCTTGTTATGGATTTTAGAGAAGGTGGAAAAGAAGGGTTGAATGCTTTTAAAATGCACGATTATTTAGGAACTAGTATTCTATTTGGAAGGCCATTGAAAGATGAGGCACTCCCTGGAACTCATGCTGGAATTAGTAGTCTTAAAGATGTCGGAGATTTGGCTTTCGAACTTAGTTCACAAGCGCGTGCAAGAAAAGGATTGATAGGGATTCATCATTCTGAAAATGAACATGAAAATATTGATGCTCTTATCGAATTGAATCCTGATTTTGCAGTCCACCTTTGTCATGCAACTGATGAAGATTTGAGTGCCTTGAAAAAAGCAAATATTTCAGTTGTAGTATGTCCAAGAAGTAATGGCTACTTTGGAAACAAGCCTCCTTTAGAAAAAATGATTGACCTTGGATTGGATTTAGGATTTGGTACTGATAATGGAATGGTTTGTAGTGTAAATATGCTTGATGAAATAAGGTTTATTAGAGAAAACTACCCTTCTATTAGTTCACATAAAATTCTAGAAATTGCTTGTTTTGGGCTCGATGATATGCTTAATAAGGACGTAACTTCAAGATATTTTAATCCGAAACTAAGTGGATGGGCGTTGCTTTCGAGAGAAGCTGAGGACAATTATGAGTCTATTTTTAGCCCTGAAACAAAAGTTTTGGGTGTAAGATGGAGAAATTAAAGTGGATTTCCAAAAAATAATCGCAGTCGCGACAAAACGCGGTATTTTTCAACCTGCCTTCGATGCTTATGGAGGTCTTGCAGGATTCTTAGATTATGGGCCAGTAGGCGTAAGAATGCGTAGGCGTATTCTTGAAGTTTGGAGAAAACACTATGTCATAAATGCTGGTTGTTTAGAGCTAGATGGTGCGTTAGTGGGGCCTGAAGCTTTGTTCCAGGCATCTGGACACTTAGGTGAATTTGACGATGCTTTGGTTGATTGTGAAGAATGTGGGAAGCAATTCCGTGCTGATCATCTAGTAGATGGAGGAGAAGAAATGTCAAGGGCCGATTTAGCAAAAGCTATTGCTAATATTTCTTGTCCAAATTGTAGTTCAACTCTTTCTGAAATGAGGGCTTTCAATCTAATGTTCGCTACTTCGGTAGGTGCTGGAAAAGGAACGCCAGGATATTTACGTCCTGAAACTGCTCAAAGTATTTTCTTAGCATTTCCATGGCTATTAAGACAAAATAGAGGGAAATTACCCTTTGCAGGTGCTCAAATAGGTAGGTCTTTTAGAAATGAAATTTCACCAAGGCAAGGGCCAATCAGAATGAGAGAGTTTACACAAATGGAAGTTGAACATTTTTTCTTGCCTAGTGATGAACCTGAACTTCCTTCTGAATTAGAAAATACAAAAATAACTCTTTTACCTGCCCATGGAAAAGAAAACCAAACTACTGTAGGAGAAGCATTTGATTCAAAAATTATCAATTCATCCTTGGTTGCTACGCATCTAGCAAGAGCTCAAAATTTTCTAATTTCAATCGGCGTGCCTAATGAAAAATTAAGATTTAGACAACATGGTTCTAATGAAATGGCCCATTATTCTAGTGATTGCTGGGATGGAGAAATTAACACATCATTAGGGTGGATTGAGATTGTTGGAGTGGCTCACCGTGGCTGCTATGATCTATCTGCTCATGGTAATGCTTCATCTAAAGAATTTAGAGTTCCAATTCCTGGTACTGAACAAGAGACCGAAGTCTGGAAGCCAGATATTGGGAAATTAGGTAAAGAATTCAGAGGAAATGCAAAGCTTATTCTTGAAGCCATAAAAGATATTGAATTAAAACCTGGAATTACTGTGAATATTGATGGGGAATCTATTGGATTAGATGAAAGCTATATGGCTCTGAAAATGGAACGTAAAAGTCAAATGGTTTATCCAAACGTAGTTGAGCCATCTTTCGGATTGGATCGAATTCTTTATTGCTTATTGGAAAGTTCATGGAATGTTGAAGGTGAAAGAGAGTGGATTTCTTTACCTCAAGATACCTCGCCATATGATCTCCTTGTTGCTCCGTTAATGACTAAAGACAAATTAGATGAAAAAGCTCATGAAATAATGAAGAGCGCCATTGATGTTGGTGTAGATGCATATTACGATGAAGCCGGTTCAATTGGAAGAAGATATGCTAGAGCCGATGAAATTGGAATCTTTTACTCAATGACTATTGATCATCAAACTTTAGAGGATGGAACTGTGACCTTACGAGAAAGAGACTCAAAGAATCAAAGTAGAGTTCCAATAAAAGATGCTTTAGATAGAGTAAGGAGATAGGTTGAATCCATTAGTTGTACATATTTTAGCCTTGATATATGGCATTCCATTTATTTTAGTTGGAATCGAGCACTTTAGAGAGCCTCAAAAATTTGTAGATATTGTGCCAAAATACATGCCTTTTGCTTTATTCTTAGTTTATTTGACAGGAGTCATGGAAATAGTAGGCGGTTTGGGAATAATTTACCCTGAAACTAGAGAAATTACAGGTAGATTAATGGTCCTTTTCTTGATTGCAATATATCCTGCAAACTTCAATATGTGGATTAATGATATTCCATATAATGGAACTAGATTAACAACGCAAGGACATCTCGTCCGCTTGTCTGTACAGTTTCTACTAATAATTGGCGCCTTAGGCTTTTCTGGAGATTTGCAGAAATTAAGAAAATAATATTTTTGAAAATGTATCTATTATGCTTTCCAAATCTTCATCTGTAATATGTAAATGAAAAACTGCTCTAATTGTTGAGGCATCTGTATCTAAAATATCAATACCGTTTTTCGCTAATTCTTCTATTGCTCTTTTAGATTGGTCTTTCCCAACTCCTATGTAGACGATGTTAGATTGAACTGACTCTAAGTTAACTGTAAAATTAGGCATATCTACCAACGCTTCTGCAAACTGCCTTGCCCTTCTGTGATCTTCTCGTAATCTATCAATGTTATTCTGGAGAGCATAGATTCCTGCTGCAGCCATCATTCCTGCTTGTCTCATGCCGCCTCCAAACATTTTTCTCCATCTGTGAGCTTGTGCAAGATCTTTCTTACTTCCAACTAAAACTGAACCAATAGGCGCACCCAATCCTTTCGAAAG
>DAEH01000039.1 GCA_002497685.1 Euryarchaeota archaeon UBA169 | reverse complement strand
AGGTCCTATAATTACTATTGCTTACTTTTCGCCTTTTTAGACTCTTTTTTTTGTTTTTTTAATCCTTTTGTCTATTTTTTTAAGGGTCCCTCTTCTCGCACATTGTGAATCCAAAGACAATAGAGTCTAAATGGCAAAAAAAATGGACCGAAGCCAAAGCCTATGAGTCTGAACCTGGAGGATCAAAAGAGAAGTATTTTGTCAATTGTCCATATCCTTACATGAATGGGTATTTGCATTTAGGTCATGCTTTCACTTATTTGAGAGCTGACATGGTTTCTCGATATCAAAGAATGCAAAACAAGAATGTACTTTTTCCATTTGCATTTCACTGTACTGGCACACCAATTGTTGCTGCAGCTCAACGTGTAGAAGAAGGTGAAAAAACTCAAATTAAAGCTTTGAAACAAATGGGTTTGAGTGATACTTTAATTAAGAAGTTTTCAAAACCTGAAGAATGGACTAAACACTTTCCAGATAAAGCAATTACAGATCTGAAGAAATTCGGAGCTTCAATTGATTGGCGTAGGAGTTTTATCACAACTAGTTTGAATCCACAGTATGATGCATTTATTCGTTGGCAATTTAACAAATTATTAGCAGGAGAATATCTCATTAAAGGAACTTTTCCAGTTGTATGGTGTCCTAAGAGAGGCACAGTTGTTGGAGACCATGATCGTTTATCAGGAGAAGGGGAAACACCTCAAGAATACACATTATTGAAATTTAAAGGCGATGGAGATTTTTTAGTTGCAGCAACCTTACGTCCAGAGACTGTATTTGGTCAAACAAATATATGGATTGATGGTGAAGGAACGTATGCGAAAGCAAAAGTTGGAAACGAGACTTGGATTCTATCTGAAGAAATGCCCTCAAAGTTAGAATTACAAGGGCATGAAGTTGAAGTGATAGGTTCCGTTGAAGGTAGAGATTTAATTGGAAAGAAATATCAGGCACCTGAAATAAAGAAAGACTTGATAGTTTTACCTTCTAAATTTTGTGATGCTTCTATCGGCTCAGGAATTGTTACTTCCGTACCTAGTGATTCACCAGACGATTACCAAGGACTTGTGGATCTTCAAAATTCAGAAAAGGAATGTAAATCATGGGGTGTTGATTTTGCAGAAGTAAATAAATTACAACCTGTTGCAATTTTAGATTCAGGAGAAATGGGAACATTGCCAGCTCCAGATTTATGTAAAAAATTGGGAATTAAAGATCAAACCGATCGTAACAAACTCGAGAAAGCTAAGCAGGATTTGTATTTACATAGTTTCAACCATGGTGTTATGCTGGAGAATGCAGAATTTGTGGCAGGTAAACCTGTTGAAGAAGCTCGAGAAATTGTAAAATCAAGATTGGTTGATAATAATGAAGCAATAATCTACTATGAACTTACAGGACCAGTCAAATCTAGGTGGATGGCTGATTGTAAAGTAAAAATTGTAGACAATCAATGGTTCTTAGCATATGGCGATGAAAAATGGACTGAAACTACAGAACTTGCTTTGAAATCAATGGAATTGTATCCTTCTAAAGCTCGTAATCAATTTGAATATGTTCTTCAATGGTTGAATAATTGGGCTTGTGTTCGTGAAAAAGGCCTTGGTACAAAGTTGCCTTGGGACGATGATTGGGTTATTGAATCATTAAGTGATTCAACAATTTACATGGCTTTCTACACAGTATCTCATCATTTGAAAGCTTTAGATGAAGATAAACTAAATGATACTTTGTTTGAAGCTATATTTGGTAGTGGAAATACAAAGGAAGCTTCAGAGAAGCTAGGGTTGCCTCAAGCAGATATTATAGATTGGCGTAATGAATTCAATTATTGGTATCCCTATGATTTGAGAGTTAGCGGTAAAGATTTGATACAAAATCACCTTTCTTTTAGTTTGTACAACCATACAGCTATGTTTGAGAAAGAGATGTGGCCCAAAGGTTTTGCTGTCAATGGGTGGGTTCTTGTTGACGGTGAAAAAATGTCTAAATCTAAGGGTAATTTTTTCACGTTAAAAGAATTAGTTACGAATTATAGTGCAGATGTAGTTAGATTTACACTTTGTAATGCAGGAGAGGGATTAGATGATCCAAATTGGGAACTATCTTTTGCAGAGACAGCAGGTAAAAAATTAGAAAACTGGTTAAAGTTTGTTAAGAAAAATAGGGGGAAAGGCCGTAAGGAATCCCATCCCGTGGATGAGTGGTTTAAGGCAATAATGTCAGATACGGCTTACAAAGCAACCAAAGCCTCTGACCGTCTAAAATTTAGAACATCTACACGTTTATTATTTTTCGAATTACCTCAATATTACAAATGGTATCTTCAGAGGGTTGGAGAACCAAATGCAGAAGTTTTACGCGAATACATTTCAATGATTACTAGGGGAATTGCTCCAGTAGTGCCTCATATTGCCGAAGAAGCTTGGTCTCTACTTGATGAAGAAGGTTTTGTAATTAACCAACAATTTCCAAAAGGTAAGGAGTCAGATGTAGGATTCCTGATAGGTGAGGATTTAGTTAAGCAAACATTAGAAGACACTAAGGCAATTTTGAATATTGCAAAAATAGAAAAGCCTAGTGAGATAGTATTGATCACCTCTCCAAAATGGAAATGGGATGCTGTGCAGACTGCAGGAGATTTGGCCGATGGAAGGGGACAAGTTAAATTGAATCAATTAATTGGAAATGTTATGCCTCAGATACCTAATGATTCAAAGAAAGTTGGAGCTGAGTTCTTGAAAAAGTGGGTTCTGAAGGATATTCCTTCTCTTGGTCCTGAATGGCAAGAAAGGTACAAGGTTCAAATCGATGAAAAGGCAATTTTAGAGTCATCATTAGACTTCTTTAGCCGAATCTTTGATTGCCCAGTTTCTGTCATTAATGCTGAAAAGGCAGTTTCTCGTCTAGAACCCAAATCAAAGCAAAGTGCACCTCTAAGGCCTGCAATTTTCGTTTCATAGTTGATGTTTTGTCGACGATAAAAGGCTATTTTTTTGATTTAACAATCCTTTATAAATGCAGTTCTTGTCCGGCGGACCCCGTGTTAGAGAATATCTAACGGGAGTGAAAAATATGACTGAACAGCGAAACTCGCGTATAGCTTTGTTAGCCGTAGTAATGCTTCTTTCTGGAGCTTTCTTAGGGCTAGTAGTATCTGATAATGCATCAGCAGCAAAATATGATCTCAATGGTTTTGTTTCTGATACTAACTCAGGTGTCTCAATAACTATTTTAGATAGAGATACTGGGTACAAGAAAACAACTACAACTCTTGAAGATGGTTATTATTCATTCAATAATATAAACTCTGGAAGTTATGATATAAGATACAGCAAGGAAGGTTTCCTAGCAATTAGAGATAATTTGACAGTTTCAGCAGATGGAACATTGGATACTGTAACAATGGTTGCAGCACCATCAGGAGCTACTACAATTTCTGGAACTGTTAAAAATCAAAATGATATTGCAGTTGCTGGAGCTACAATTACAGTTTCATCTGAAGATACTTTCGAAGATTCTTGGTGGGGATATGATGATGTAGGTTATTCATGGACTACAACTTCAGATGAAGATGGAACATACGAATTGACTAACATGCCAGATGTTATTTTCGATGCTGAAGTGCATGTAGAATCAGATGATCATTATACAAACATTGGAGTATATGTTGATTTTGGAGATGCACCAATTAATTTTGTATTGAATAACATTACAGAAGATAATAATCAAAATATTGGAGTCCGTGATGGTTCAGGAAATATAATTAGTGATGCAACTGTTTTCATGTATGAAGAAGATACTTCAACATGGACTGATGCAACCAAATTCGGCGGAGCAACTTACGTTTTGAGTCCAAACACAGGCAGTACAGTCTATGTTTACGCATATCATGAGGATCACAAACCTGTAGTAACTAAGCTATCAGATGTAAGTGGTACTAGTTCATTTGACATGGTTATAGGAGAAAACAATTTGGGAGATGATGATGTCATCTATATTCCAAGTACTCCATCATACGGAACACAATCAGATTTACCAATGATTCATGA
>DAEH01000082.1:1244-7219 GCA_002497685.1 Euryarchaeota archaeon UBA169 | reverse complement strand
AATCTAGCAAGTATTTTTGTAATGTAACTCCATTTAACATCAAGTCCAGACAAGTTATCTTTATTCAAAATCAATATTGTAATTAAATCAGTTAAATTATCAGTAAACCATTCACCTTTTGCGTAGGACTCAGCAAATCCTAGGTCGCCACCTAGGATAGTCCTTCTGTAAAATCGTGGTGAAACTACTTCAATTGTTACTTTAGGTTCTCCAGAACCAAATGTTTTCGAGAAATCGTCGTTGATAGTAATGGTACCTTTCTCAATTTTAGCTAAAAAACTTAATAAATTTTTCTTGTAAAATCTACCTAGCATTGGTATAGAATTATAATGGGAGAAATATAATTAAGCATATCCATTGGATATTAATGCAAAAAGCCCAAGCACTTATAATTTCTTTCATTTTTTTAGTTTCAGGGTGCTTAAATTCATCTGATGTAGATGAGAACGACATTTCAGGTTATGAGTGGTGGGAAGTTCCGTTAGAGAAGAGATACTTAATGGATTTAGATTTTTCCTCTTGGCGTTCAACACTTCCTGAAAAAGGGATTTATAATTGGACAGGACCTTCAGAATTTTTTGTTGAAGTAGATTTACCTCTTGAAGAAAGAGATGCAGGTTATCCAGAAGATCCTTTGATGCATGTGGCATTGTGGATGCCAAATGTTCCACCAGGAACACTAGTTCCAGTAATAGCTACTATTCATCCTTACTATGAGTTCGCAGGTTCAAATCCAAATACGATTCCAGATTTAGGTATTGGTCAATGGGTATTGGAAGAATTTGTTCCACATGGCTATGCTTTAGCTCAAATTTCCACATTTGGTTCAGGTAAATCGACCCACTGTCAAGATGTTAAAGGACTAGGAGAGCAAATAGGTATTCAGGCTGCAGTTGATTGGCTTGGAAAGCAACCCTGGTCTAATGGTAATGTAGGTTTAATGGGTAAATCTTATGCAGGTACAACAAACTGGGAGGCTGCACAGAATCCTTCGCCTCATCTAAAAACAATAGTTCCTATATCTGGTTCAATTGGAGTTAGAGAAATGTTCTACAGAAATGGTTCTAGTGAATCTAGAGCAATGCTTTATGATGCATTATATGAGGGAGCTACTGCTGGAGCATCCACAGACGATATGAGAATGTGTACTGATGATGCTTTGGGTCCAGCTAGCCCTTGGACGACATATGCACTTGCAGAATACGGTGGAGATCAATGGAATGATTACTGGGAAGAGCGCTATCACCTTCAAGATGTACTTGACAATTACAATGGCAGTGTCTACATCGTTTGGGGCATGCAGGATTGGAATGTAGATCCATACCATGCATTTCCTACTTACCAAATGCTCAGAGATAAAGGTCTAAATGTTAAAGGAATCATGGGGCAATGGGGTCATAATTACCCTGACCAACCTAATGTACACGAAAATATGAGCACAGGTTATGGTGCTGAAGCTTTTCCTAAAGTAACTAGAATGGATTGGTCTATTGAGTTATACAATTGGTTTAATTATTATCTTAAGGGTATAGGTCCAGAGCCTGAATCACAAGTTCAAGTTCAAAGGAATGACGGTGAATGGCACGTGGAAGAAACTTGGCCTTCTTCAGATATTGAGTGGCAGTTACATGATGTTTCAACATGGGGTGACATGGGGACGGTATCCTCCTCGTCATCAATAACTTTATCGAGTGAACCTTTAGAATCGGAGATTCACATATCTGGCTTGCCCACTTTTCACGCTCAGGTAAGAGCAAACTCATGCAATGGTGGTCAATTGTTTGTTACAATGTCAGACAGTACTTCAGGATTGAGACTTGGCCATGCAACAATGGATTTGAGATACAGAGATGGAGGTTATGAAGCAAAATCAGTCACTCCGTTTGCAACTTATACCATGCAAATGGAATTTAATCCAATGGATGTAATTATACCAGAAGGCCACATCATAAACTTAGAAATTACGGAATCTGGAGAGGATTATTTACCTTCAACATGTGCACCAGCAGGAATAACCTTGAGTGAAACAGAACAACCTTTGACCCTACCATTAATTGATAGAGCTCAAACAGATGAGCGTTGGTTTGAAGTACCTCCATGGTGGGAATGAAATGGTAAAGCATACTATTATATTTGACCACTTTAATTTCCATAAGCCTCGGCTATCGGAGAGAGTCTACATTCATTTCCCTCATTCCATCCCGAGGCATCTTTATTTTACAATCTTTTAAATAACACCTAATGTAGTTTAATTTGTGCGTATATTATCATATATCATTTTAGCTTTCATGCTGAATTTGTCATTCGCAGGCTGTCTGGCACCAGAAGATAATAGGACTGTGATAGAAGAACCAACTATTTTTGATTTTGAAAAGTCAATTCCCGAAACCACTTGGTACCATTATTCAGGAGGAATTAATGCATTAGATATTTCAGATGCTAATTTAACTGGAAATAATATTCCTTTTTGGACTGAAGGCAGTTATTATGGAATAGGTATGACTACATTTGAACCAACCATGGGTATTACTTCTAATGATAATTTATACATGTCTAGTTATGGTAATGGTCCTGCAGGTTCAACAGCAATTGTCCAGTGTTCAGGACTTATTGAAATGAAAAATTTATCAGAGTATAATTGTGTAAATACGTATAATCCAATTTCTCCAGTTCCCAATAGTAATGATCCTTATGTTTATGTGGATAAGTGGACAGATAGAATAATGAAATTTGATATGCATGCTCTTCTTGGAATGACAGTTGAGTGGTCTGATGATGATGGTAATTCTTGGTCACCTCCAACTCCAGCTACTTCTTATTCCGTTCAAGATCATCAAACTATTGGTTCATCACCATATGATGCAGCATTTCATCCAACTACGTGGGTTTTCTGCATTAATGGTAACTGGGAAGCTCCTCTTTGCTCAACAAGCTTTGATGGAGGAAATACTTGGAGCCCTGAAGTTCCTGGAGCCCCACTTGGTTGCGGAAGTGGAGGGCTTAGTGCACACATTGAAGGTGCCGATAATGGCAATTTTTACAGAGGAAATATAGGTTGTAGTGGTAGTGGTTATTCGATTTATCGTAGTACAGATGGTGGATTTACTTGGACAGAACATCCCTTGCCTACTGAGGAATCAGGGACAGCAGACACGTGGAATTTTGAAGAAGCTCAAGTAGCTATTGATGAGAATAATAATGTCCATGCAATGTGGATGGGAATTGACAATATGCCTTATTATTCTTATTCAAGAGATAATGGAGACTCATGGAGTAATGCTATGATGATAGCACCACCAGCAAATTTAGTTGGTACTGGATTTCCAGTAGTTACTGCCGGTTCAGAAGGCCGTGTTGCTTTTGGATATGTAGGAGATACTGGTAATCAAACATGGAATGGTTATATGACAATATTAACTGATGCTTTCTCAGATAATCCACTTTTTACTACAGTTCAAATTAACTTACCTGATGACCCTATAGATAGTAGCAATGCATACCCAATAGGATGTGGCTATGAGAGATGCGGCGGATTGGGGGATTTTCTAGACATGGCAGTGGATCAATATGGACGGCCTTGGTTTAGTCTAGCGAATAATGATGCCGGTGAAATAGGGATTTTTGCTACAATTACAGAAGGTCCAACGCTCAGAGGAGATTTACAAAATTTAAACGCTATGCCTTTGGGCGGTGCAGGTACAATTTAAATTAATTAATTTTTGATTCTATATAATTGATCATTTTTGAAGCAATATCTTTTTTTGTAGCAGCTTCAATCCCCTCTAGCCCTGGTGACGAATTTACTTCAATAACCAGTAATCCTCTTTTTGATCTTATCAAATCTACTCCAGCGATTCCTAGTCCTAGTTTTTTAGCAGCTTTAACTGCAATGTTTTTCTCTTCATTAGAAAGATTTACCTCTTTACCTTCTCCACCTAGATGTATATTGGCTCTAAAATCACCCTCAGGAGCGGTCCTTTCCATTGCACCTACAACTTCATTCCCAATAACTAAAGCTCTAATATCTTTTCCATCAGCCTCTTTTATAAATTCTTGAACAAGAATATTTGCTTTTAATTGCCTAAATGCACTTAGTACGCTACTTGCAGCTTTTTTTGTTTCAGCAAGCACAACACCTTTTCCTTGTGTACCTTCTAATAATTTAATGACAAGAGGAATTCCTTCGACAGTATCTATCATACCCTCTATATCTGCAGTATGGTTAGCAAACCCAGTAACAGGCAATCCAATTCCTTCTCTTGCCAAAATTTGTAATGATCTTAGTTTGTCTCTGGAGCGAGTTATGGCTTTTGAACGATTGATTGTATATAATCCAGCCATTTCAAATTGTCGAACAACTGCAGCTCCATAATACGTATAACTTGCCCCAATTCTAGGAATTACAGCATCGTAGTCTTCCAATTTCTCACCCCTAAATATTACGGTAGGTTTCTTTGAAGTTATATTCATGTAACACCGTAAATAATCCACGACACGAACTTGATGGCCCAACTTCTCAGCAGAAAGAATTATTCTTCTGGTAGAATAAAGATTTTTGTTTCTTGAAAGCACTAAAATATTCATTTTCTCACCAACTTTGTAGAATACGATTTTCCTGAATCAATTAAGAATTTTTTTCTTAATGCAGTTCTTCCGATTAACATATCATAACTCATTCTTGATCGTTGCGTTAATGTCAATTCAATCATCATCGTTTTTTTACCTATTCTCACTTTTGTTTTTATAACTGGCCTATATTCTTCATCTCCACCGGAATTTTTTACAATTCTCCATTCTTTCAATTCACTTTTGAAAAATTTATATTTTGTATTATCTCCTATGTTTTTAAGCCTGAATGTAATATATTTTCCCCCTGAACTTTCACTCTCAGAAATATGTGTGGCATGTAAAGAGGAAGTTCTAGCTCCAGTGTCCATTTTGGCTTTTATTAAACTGTTATCAAAATCCAACAGTTCTACGTTTTCTCTCCAACCAATTGTTGTTTTTACCACAAATATGGCCCGAGTCTATATTTTAATAGTTTTCCTTAAATTTAAATGTAAGTTTTAGCAGGATTTCTCATAGCTTCTCTAATATCTATAAGGCCTTGAGTTGAGTTTTCATTAGTAGCATCTTCTAAATCGAGATATATCAATTCATCAATACCTTCGCATGTATTTTTCATTTCTTCATCTGTCAATGGTTCTACAGTTTCAAAGATGAATAAAACATACCAATGTTTTCTTTCATCATTCCAATGTGATTGTGTAGCTACATATTTTATTTCTCTATCTTCAACCTCTAATTCTTCCGTAAGTATACGGTGTCCAGCTTCGACAGGATGTTCACCAAAATTTAAGGGAACTCCAGGAATGTAATATTTTCCGGCAGCATAGGTTCCAGCATCTTTGGATACTTTTTCAACCATTATTTTTCCAACATAATCTTTGTTTATCAATTGAGCCTGTAGCATAACCAAATTTTCAGCATCATAATCAACAACATCTTGCTTTACGGCATAAGCCCGAATATCTTTAGACATACTACATGATTACATTGCACTATATTAGAGATGGTAAAGTAGTGCCTAATATTTTTATTTTTTGTTCAAGTTTCCCTTATCATAAGGATAAAAGCTATAATAGAGCATATTAATGAAAATTTATGGAACATCCAACTAAAGTTTTTGACGAATGGGCAATATCTGGGAAAGACAAAGGAATGGAGATCTCTCATGCAGATTCAGTTTCTGAAATTCTTGATTATGCCTTGTCTCGATTAAAAACAATCGATAACAAGTTTACCTTTTTAGATATTGGTTGCGGCAATGGTTGGGTTGTTGATAAATTATCAAAAAAAGAGAATTGTACTCTTGCAATGGGAATTGATGGTGCTGATAATATGATTATTAATGCCAATAAAAGAGAAAGCAAGGGTACCTTTTTACTGAAAGACATTAATGATTTTAAAATTGA
>DAEH01000082.1:0-834 GCA_002497685.1 Euryarchaeota archaeon UBA169 | reverse complement strand
CTCCTTAATCCAAACGGACGTTTTATAATTGGCATAGATCATTATTTTGAGAACGAAGACTGCCATAATTGGCAAGAGAAAGTTGGAACACGCATGCATTTATTTAACGAGGAAAAATGGAAAGATTTTTTTAAGAATGCAAGTTTCAGCAATATTTTTTCTTGGAGAGCAAATTCTAATGACTGGGCAGGTACATTAGTAATTACAGGAACAAGATAATATGTCTGAAGAAATTTACAAAAATATTGCA
This sequence comes from Euryarchaeota archaeon UBA169, assembly GCA_002497685.1. Lineage (GTDB taxonomy): Archaea > Thermoplasmatota > Poseidoniia > MGIII > CG-Epi1 > CG-Epi1. Next base: position 584 of record DAEH01000082.1, on the reverse strand, counting down.
GAATCAATAATACAAAGTTCAACTCCAAAAATAGATATTGAAAAGCAGCTCTCAATAGATAATTTCACAAGGGGCTTGGATGCTTTTTCACTCTATAATTCAATTTATTTGGAGATAATAGCCTATGAAGAAGATGCCAGTAAACAGGATCAATCTGCGACACTATTAGGAGCCTTTAACCATCACCATCTGGAATCTCAGAAAATACTTACAAATTCAATATTCCAGTCTTTTTGTGGTAATTACAACATAGCATATTCATTGCTTAGGAGTTTTATTGAATGTCATATGAGAGGTATTTTTCTTAATCAATTAGCACTTTCTCAACATGAATCGGGACTTTGGAAAGTCAAACTTTCTTCAGCAGTTCTTGATAGTTATGGTGAATTAGTAGACCAGTTGAAAAATTATAGGGCGAATAGAGAGAAGATATTAGACAACGTTCAATTTTTAGATATGATATCAGGTTTGAAGCAAGAGCTAAGTTTTAGCGATTTACTGAAAGAACTAATATCTTGGGAGTTAACTTATCCCGAGTCAAGTTATCCTAACTTTAGAAATTATTCTAGATATAATAAATTATC
>DAEH01000068.1 GCA_002497685.1 Euryarchaeota archaeon UBA169 | reverse complement strand
CTAATCGTAAGGGAGCAATTCGTCTATCAAATCTAGATGTGACACATAGATTTTCCTGCAGCAATAACGTTTGATTCCCAAGTCATCCATAACTTTTGCAGGATCTTCTCCGTTCTCACGTCTTTCTACAAATTCTTCGTAAGCTCCGCCCACGATTTTGTTACAACTGAAACATCGGACTGGTATTAGCATATTTTGATCACCTGTAAGACTTCTGTCTCTTTTTCCTTGCTCCACGACCAAGTGGATGTTTAGGTTCTTTACGTCTTGTATCGTTAACTAAAAGTGCACGATCGTAACTTTGAAATAATTTTTGTAAATCTTCATCGCCAAACCATTCAATAATTCCTCTTGCAATGGCAGTTCTTGCGGCTTCAGCTTGACCCATTACACCTCCGCCAGCAACATTGACATTAATATCAACACGATTCTTCTGTTTTCCAGCTAATTCGAGAGGTTCTTGAATTTTTAGTCTTGCTAATTCAGGTTGGTAAAATTCTACCGGTTTATTATTAATTCTAACGCGACCTTTTCCAGACTTTAAAGTGGCACGAGCAATAGCTGTTTTTCTTTTACCACTAGTATTGACTACTTTTGCCATTTTAGAATTTAGCTCCTAATATTTTGGAAACATCACCAAGTGATACATATTTAGTATTATCATTCATTTGAGCTTTTTTAACAGTTTCAATATTATCATCAGTAATTGAGGTCGGTTTTCCGATGTCTACTCTGAGTCTCTTAAATGCTTCTCTTCCTCTAGGTTTCTGATAAGGTATCATTCCTCTGACTGCTCTCTTCAACATAAGATGTGGCATTCTAGGATAAAAAGGACCTTTTCTAGGGTGGTTTAATTGTCTCTTTTCAACATATTCTCCTACTACACTATCTTTATTTCCTGAAATTACAGCTTCCTCAGCATTAATGATGTGTATTTCTTCGCCATTAAGTAAACTTTTAGCAGCATGGCTAGCCAATCGTCCCATAATACATCCACTTGCATCAATTATTTTCATTAACCAATCACCACGACGTCTTTTCCAGTTGGGTTTTTCTTAATAAATTCGTTATAGATCATGCATTTTCCTCCAGCACTCTCAATTTTCTCTATTGCAGATTTAGTAAAACTATATGCAGACACTGTAACTTTCTTACTTAGATTACCACTCCCCATAATTTTTCCAGGAATAACAACTTTTCCGTTCTTTGCTGCATTATATTCAATTCTACTAACATTAACTACAGGCCAATTACGACTAGGTCCTTCTAATTTTTTAGCAATACTTTTCCATATCGGTGCATCATTTTCTCTAGATGCTTTTTTCAATTCATCTATAGTTCTCACTAATTCTGAGTTGCTTTTCCTTGAAATTTGCTTCTTTGACATGGTCTTTTGTAAAGTCAGATTGGCGGCCAGACTGTGCCGTATTTAAAGTATTAGTCGGTCTCCAAAGTTATTTTCTTCCTTAGTCTTTAATTTTTAGAACTTAATAAGTTAAGAGCTTTAGGAAGGAGTTTGTGCTCCAAAGGCAGTATTTTTTCAGCTAATGTTTCTTCGTTATCTTCTTTGTCTATACTTATTGATTCTTGTAAGATGATAGGTCCAGTATCTACACCTTCATCGACAAAATGAACGGTACATCCACTTTCATTAACTCCAGCTTCGATTGCATCTTTGTGTGCATGTGAGCCAGGAAATAGTGGTAGTAAAGAAGGATGGATGTTAATTATTTTGTTATTGTACTTGTTGACAAATAAGGGAGATAATATTCTCATAAATCCAGCTAAAACAATAAAATCAACATCATTCTTTTCTAGTATCTCTATCATTTCAGATTCGAACAGCTTTCGTTCTTTATTATCAGATTCGACTAAATAGAATGGTATTTTATGTTTCTTTGCTCTTTCAATTGCGTACGCTTTTTTTTTATTTACAATAAGTAGTTCGATACTTACATTCGGGAGTTCATTATTTTCTGAAGCCTCAATTATAGCTTGAAAATTACTTCCTCTTCCAGATGCTAAAACTGCTACTTTCATTTTATTGTTTATTTCGTTGCCCTTTTTATGATTATATTTTTTGATATTTTAGTAAAACGCCATTTCCAAGTTTTACGACCTGTTTTAAAGATAACTTTAGTGTTTCTAGCTCAGTTGTAAATCCAGTTCCACCTGCCATCGTAGGTGTTTTTTCTCCGCCCACTATAATGCTTGAAACAAACAAATTTATTTCATCAAATAGATTTTCATTTAAAAATGACCAAAGAACACTTTCTCCACCTTCTACTAATATCTTTCGAATTCCAATCTTCGACAATTTCTCCACTAGTATTCTAATATCGATCTGTTCTCTACCACAGTTAATTATTTCAGAGTTTCCTAATTTTTCTATGTTACAGTTATCACCTACAGCAATTATAGTTCTGGCTTCATTATTTAGGACGTTAGATTTCAACGGTGTTCTTCCTTTAGTATCTAAAACTATTCTTATTGGATTTTCAGACTTGTTTCTATTATTCTTAACAGTTAACATAGGGTTGTCCTCTAGCACAGTTCCTATTCCAACTAGGATCGCATCACAACTTTTTCTTAGATTATTTACTCTATCAAAGTCCTCCTGATTTGATAGTCTAATTTGTTTCCTATTAGGAAGAGCAATTTTACCATCAGCAGACATTGCGCAATTAATGATGACCTTAGTATCCACACTTTTCAACTAGGGTGTGGAATAAATAAAATGGGTAGCTACTCATTTCTGAGTATCAATATTCTTCTTCCTTGTTTGGGAAGTCTTCGTTTCTAACATCTTCAATATAATTTTTAA
>DAEH01000021.1 GCA_002497685.1 Euryarchaeota archaeon UBA169 | reverse complement strand
AGAGGACAAAAACAGAAAGTGATGCTAGCTTCAGCTTTTATATCTAAAACTAAACTAATGTTCTTAGATGAACCATTCATAAATCTTGATCCTTTAGTACAATCCAAAGTTAGAGAATGGTTAAGAGAATATGTTAAAGATGGGGGAACTGTGTTTATAAATACACATTTACTTGAAAATGCTGAGAGGCTCTGTAACAGGGCTGCAATTATTCATGAAGGGAAGATACAGTCATTAATTAAACTAGAAGATTTGCATAAACAGAATCTTACCCTTGAAGAACTGTTTCATGAGATTGTTAAATGAACAGATTGATTCTTTTCCGAATGCTGCAAGAAGAAATTAGATTAAATACTAGTTTTGCAAGTGGAAAAGGATTCTATTCATTTCCATTACTGGTTCTCATTACAGGCCTGCTAGCTGTAATATTCACAGAAGTCATGATAAATGATATGGGATATAGAGATTACTTAGAGATTTTGCACATTACTGCAATATTCTATGGCCTCTTTGCCGGATCCCTGGCTTTTTTTGGTAATGAATTTCTTGAGAGAATCTTCGGATATTTTGGATTAATACTAGGTCTCTCTTCAACACAACCAATTACACAAAGGAAAATTACCTTTCTATACTTCAGTAAAGAAATAATATTCTATACTTTATTTACAATGATACCTGCACTTCTTGGAGCCATAATAGGAAGTTATTTTACTAATATTAACATCATAAATATGCTAACATTTAGCTTCACTCTTTACATCTCATTTTGTATGGGAATCTCATTTTCTTACTATATCTCCAGTTTCTACCGTACTTCAATGACTCAAACTGTTATCTCAGCTATAGTCTTTGTCTGCCTTTACTCATTGCTATTTCGTGGAAGTGAAATAACTGGAGGCCTAGAATGGTATCTCGAACGTGAAATCAAATGGCTAATTAGCGGATTTGCAATCCCTCTAATTTTGTCGTTTATTGCTACTATCAATATCAAGGAACACAATTCTACTAGCAGTATAAATATTATAGGATACAAGAATAGATTTGAAGAATACTGCCAGAAATATTCATGGGCAAAGGTAGTAGGAGTACCTGGAATAATTGCCAAAGAAAGAATTGATTTAGAAAGAAGCAAAACTGGAACAAAGATGTTTTTCTCTTTCCTATTCCCATTGGGCTTCCTCACATTCATGAACTGGTTTCTGGATAAGGGATTGCCAATACAAATTGACTTCAATACTATATTTTATGGAGTAATGATAGGTTTCTTTGGAACAATGCTCTATTCTTGGCTAAATTCGATAGACACGCCTCATTTTTATGCCACATTACCTATCCAAGTTTCTGATGTAATACGCGCAAGGTTATTTCTTTTTGGCACAATAACATGGTGGATTCCACTTGTTTTTATGGCTATCATTTCGTATATGAGTGATGAATTAAGTTTACTGCCCATTGGTTTAATAGTTATGATAACTGTCGGAATATACATCGTAAATTACACTGCAATGTCAACCGGACTTAAAACTAATTCTGCACTTTTTGATGCTTTTGTCTTTATCAAATTTTTTCTGATTTCAGTCCCTCCAATGATTGCAATGACTATTCTAAGTTTGGCAATCAACCACAGGCCATCAACTATTCTTGTAGCTCTATCGGTAATTTGTGGGATATTATCTTTATTGAGTTTAACGTTCTACAAAAGAATAGACTCGAAATGGTTAAACGAAAGCTTTGATTAGCAATATATAGATACATCAAATAATATTTTATGGCTGAAAAAAAGGATAAAAATAAACATAAAAACTCCAAAGATAAAAAGACTAAATCTAAGCCACAAAGAAGATTCCGAATAAATAAGAAGTTAGATGGGAACACAGGTATAATATTCATAGGCTATGAAGACCCGTTCCTTTATTTTCCAGATATGATGTCCTATTTCAGTAGAGATGAAATAGAGAGTGTTCATCTAAAAGCAAGAGGTAAATCTATCTCAAATGCTGTTAATGTAGCTGAACAATTTAAAAACCGTTTTGGTAAAGAGATAAAAGCCAAAGTTATCGATGTTGATATAGGTACTGAAGAAGTTCTACGTAAAGACAAGAAAGGTAAAATTAAAATGTCATTTATAACTATAAAGATGTCCCGAGATAATGAAAACCCAGCCTAGATCGAACCTTTCATTTCTCTATGTGTTGCAGAAGGAATAACGGAAAGCTTACCTGAGAATTCTGTATTATAACATTGCGGATACAAATTATTCATTGCAATAGCGAGTGCAGCTACTTCCGAATGTGGTTGATTTCCAATTGATATATTATGATCAGATAACTCAAAAACCCATGGTGGTACTTTTTCAGCTCCAACAATAAACAACACATCTTTATCCCCTTTTTGAATTTCGTCTAGCCTTTCATCCATGCCTAAACCAAACATAGTTAAATGAATCTTAAGTAAATTGGAAGATTGGAGTATTTTTTTCGGATTAGAAGTAGAAACAATTGAAAAATTACCTCCAAACTTTGATACTACATCTTCAACTGATTTCACAACTCTGCTATCTGGGCTAGAAACATAAATTTTAGAGGCTCCAAAAGCTCTAGCAGTCAAAGCTACATGTGTGGTTATTCTCTTGTCTCTTTCTGGCCTATGGCCTAACCTCAATATTTCACAATATGACATTTAAGTATCTTCAGTAACTGACAAATTCTCATCAACTCTACCACGTATACTGTCATGTACCAACAAGCCTATAAATTGCAGAATCAGACCACTAAGAATATAGGTTACATTCTCTGAATTGAAATTATCTTTAACAAAAATATCGTCCACAATCTCAATAATACCTGCAAAAATTAAGCCCATACTGGCAACCGTGAAAATGAATCTAACTATGTTAATATTAAAAACACCATCTCGCAAATAAGTATCAATTGTTCTCGCAACTTCGATAATAACCAAAGCAAATAGAAACAAAGACAGAACTCCATCTAATGATAAAAATGCAAGTACCATTCCCAAAATTCCTCCTCCGACATTTGCAGCTTCTTGCATCTGGTCAAGACCTCTCGTCAGACCTACAATCATCATTAAGGCGGCAATAAGCCAAGCGTAAGAATACAGAGGTACCCTCTCACTGGTAACTGTTAACAAATCAGTGTAGAACTTTTTGATAGCTTCTTCCCAGCCTGCTACTTTAACAAGCAAATAGCCTCCAAGTATTACCCAAATTGCACCAGATGCAATTTCAGATGAACCTAATAGACTCGCTAAACCCCAAGCCAGAGCAATTAAGGCCATAGGAAGAATAAATTGCCTCTGGATTTTAGGATCTTCCATTTTATGAATTATTGTGTATAATGTATCTTCAATAGGTCTGGACTGCTGAACAACCACCATTCTGGTTGAATCAATTCTTAATCTTGAACGTATTATTGGCTCGAGTTCCCTGTCTTCAGCACCATCGCTGACAAGTATAGCTCTTTTAGCTCCAGTTTTTAAAATTACTTGATCTAATGTATTTGCTATTTTCATGTCAGATTTAGTTCCCACTCGTACATCTCCACAAATTGTAACTACTTCTACTTTTTTCCCCTTCTCTAGAAGTTGATCATAAGTTTTTATTGCTGCAAGCATAGTATTAGTGTCACTCTCTTCAGGGTCTGAAAGTCCTAACTCTAAACTGGCTCTTATGTTCGCATCACGGCCAATTACGGGGCTACGAATACCTGTCTTTCTACCTAAATCATTGTCCCTATCAATGGCAATAACAAGTAAACTCATAGAGGTTATGTAATTGCTCAGTATATTAATGTTACTTTCAGACGATTCTTTAAATATTAGCATTTGTGCGTTAATCTAACTGAGGAGTTAAATGGCAGAATTCAAAACCGTTATAGCCGACCCGAAAGAAAAGAAAGCTTATCAAAAAGTTCTCGCAGAAGACAAGTCTAATGCGCTTGTAGGTAAATCTGTAGGAGAAGAAATTGATGGAATTTTCTTAGACCTACCAGGATACCGTCTTAAAATTACAGGAGGCTCTGATAATTCCGGAGTTCCACTAAGAGGAGATATAGATGGTAACCAACGAAGAAAAATATTGTTAAGAGAATCTGTAGGATTCCATCCTGCGAAACATGGTCAAAGACGAAGAAAATTAATTAGAGGAAGAAGTTTGAACAGTGAAGTATCACAAATTAACCTTAAAGTTATAGAATATGGACCTAAATCAATAGAGGAGTTATTACAGCCTGAGGAGGCTTAAATTGAGTTCAGCCCCCCAGTCCGAGATTAATATCGGAATGGTAGGGCACGTAGACCACGGAAAAACAACACTTACACAGGCCCTTACAGGGAAATGGACTGACCAACACAGTGAAGAATTAAAAAGAGGAATCTCCATCAAGCTAGGATATGCAGATGCTGAGTTTTACAAAGTAACCGATAAAAAGAATGTAATTTATACTTCAGAACCAAATCTTAAGAACTATAAAAATAGTAAAAATGAGCGATTAAGAACTGTAAGTTTTGTGGACGCTCCAGGTCATGAAACATTAATGGCTGTGATGCTCAGCGGAGCTGCAATTATGGATGCTGCAATATTAATTATAGCTGCAAATGAAAAATGTCCTCAACCACAAACTCGTGAACATTTGTCTGCCTTAGAAATAATGGGATTTGAAAAATTTATAGTTGTTCAGAGTAAAATTGATATTTGCTCTAAAGAAAGATCTTTAGAATCTTATAATGAAATAAAAGAATTTTTAAAAGGATCATTGTTAGAAGAAGCACCTATTGTTCCTGTCTCTGCACACCATAACAAAAATATTGATTTACTAATTGAAGTTATAGAAAATCTATTTCCAACTCCAAACAAAGATACAAAGGATAATTTTCAGATGGACATAGCTCGTTCTTTTGACATAAACAAACCTGGCACTATCCCTAAAAATATAAAAGGTGGAATCCTGGGAGGAACTATCAAAAAAGGTAAAATTAATATTGGCGATGATATTGAAATCCGACCTGGGAAAAATACTAAAAAAGGTTTAGAACCAATTAACACAACAGTTACAACACTTCATAGTGGAACATCCAGAAAAGAAATCAAACCCGGTGGTCTAGTGGCTATTGGAACTAGTCTCGACCCATCTTTAACAAAATCTGATTCATTATTAGGGAATGTCATTGGTAAACCCGGAACTTTACCGCCAGTCTGGGAACGATTTAATGTGAATACTACTTTACTTGAAAGAGTAGTAGGGACTAAAAATGTTAAAGACATGGATGAATTAAAGACAAAAGAACCTCTAATGATTACAGTTGGGACAAGAACTACAGTTGGAATTCCAGTTACAGTAAAAGATAATATAGTTGACATGAAATTAACAATACCTGTATGTGCGCCAGTTGGCCAGAGAATCGCACTAAGCCGAAGATCTGACGGAAAATGGCACCTTATAGGGTACGGCATTATTGAAGAATGAATATAGTATTACCTGATACAAATATTATATTGTGGACATTTAATGGAGGGATTGATTTTAGAGAAGCCATTATTTCTGTAGCACCAGGATACAAAATTATGATTCCTACATGTGTTTTGGATGAATTAAAAAAACTAAATAGTAGACAAAGTCTTGCTGCACTTTCATTTTGTAACAAAATAGAGAGTGTGGATATAGGAGAAGGATATGCTGATGATTTATTAATAAGTTCTGCAAAAAAGGGATATCTTATTGCTACGAACGATAGAGAAATATTAAATTGCTTAAAAAAAGAAAAAATAAATGCACTACGAATAAGAGAAAAGAATAAACTAATTATGACGGAGTTAGACAATGAATAAGGTCACATTCCCTGATAAACCAACGTATAATTTCACTCATGAACAATTACTTCAAAGAAATAAAATATTAGCCGATGAAATAGAGCCTATAAAATTCAGTGAAATTGGAAACATGAACTCATTAATAGAGTCATTTAGCAAGACTAGTTTTCAAGCTAGGAAATTGGGGGAAGGTGCTAAGCTTTATAGAAAAGAACTTGAAGAAGAAACTACAATTATTTGGTCTCTAGCCGGAAGCCTGTTTAGTGCCGGCCTCCGGGAGCTTGTTATAGATTCTGTTCGGAAAAATCTTGTAGATTGTCTAGTCTGTACCGGAGCTTTATTTGAACAAGACATGCTTGAGGCATTAGGTTACAAACATTATGCACAAAAAAGTACTGAAAATGATAGTCTCTTACAAAGCTTACTAATTGACAGAATATACGACCATCTATTAGATGAATTAGAATTACAACACGTCGATTTAACATATCAAAAAATTGCTAAACAAATGTCTTCAGGAAATTATTCTAGCAGAGAATTCATGCTGGAATGTGGTAAATGGTTATCAAATGCTGAGGGAGCAAGTGATAGTGTTATGTTAGCTGCTTACGAAATGAATGTTCCTATTTTTATTCCTGCAATAAATGATTGCTCTATAGGTATTGGATTAGCAATGAACCAAGCTGAATCTAACGGAGGCATCTGTATTGATTCTATCAAAGACTTACGAGAAATTGCAATGATGAAAAATATTTGTGGAGATTCTGGAATTGTCATAATCGGTGGTGGAGTACCTAAGAACTATTCGCAGGATTCTGTTGTTATGGCCGAAATGCTCGGCTACAATGTAAATAAACATAAATTTGGAATTCAAATAAGCACTGCAGATTCTAGAGACGGAGGACTATCGGGTTCTACGCTTAGTGAAGCCATATCTTGGGGTAAAAATGATCGTGAAATGGAAGAAATCATGATTTGGGGAGAAGCATCGGTTTATTTTCCACTACTATTGTCTTACATTCATAACGTCGAGCGAAACAATAAAAAAGAGTTAAATAAACACATCACTACAAACTAATTAAGAGGAAAAAATAATGGATAAAGGATATCGGCAACAATTGCCTGACAGAGACCCACAGGAAACTGAAGAATGGATAGAATCAATTGCAGCCATTATTGATTTAAAAGGAGAAGAAAGAGCTAGATATCTTTTACAAACTTTAATAAGGGAAGCAAGAACAAGAAATATATCCATTCCTTTACTTACAAATAGTCCTTATATCAACACAATACCTCCTGAAGCTGAACCCGAATATCCTGGTGATGAAGTCATCGAAAAAAAGATTAGGAGAATAATTAGGTGGAATGCAGCAATGATGGTTTCCAAAGCAAATAAGAATTTTGCAGGTTTAGGCGGCCATATTTCAACATACGCCTCTGCAGCTAGTTTATATGAAGTCGGATTCAACCATTTCTTTAAAGGTAAAGATAATGGAATTGGAGATTTTATTTATTACCAAGGACATTCTTCACCGGGAATATATTCCAGAGCCTTTCTTGAGGGAAGACTAGATAGTAAACAACTTGATCATTTCAGAAGAGAAGCTTTCACAAAGGGATTGTCTAGTTACCCACATCCAAGACTTATGCCTAATTTCTGGGAATTTCCAACGGTATCTATGGGGCTTGGCCCAACCAACGCCATTTATCATGCCAGATTTCTTCGTTACTTACATGAGAGAGGAATTGCAGACACTTCCAATAGTCGTGTATGGGCCTTCCTAGGCGATGGTGAATGTGATGAACCTGAAACATTACATGCTCTCCATTTAGCACACCGTGAAAAATTGGACAATTTAACTTTTGTTATTAATTGTAATCTTCAGCGTTTAGACGGTCCAGTTAGAGGAAATGGGAAAATAGTTCAAGAACTTGAAGCGATTTTTAGGGGATCGGGATGGAATGTTTTGAAAGTCCTTTGGGGAAGAGACTGGGATAAACTTTTACAAAATGATGAAATGGGCTATCTATTACGTAAAATGGAAAATACAGTAGATGGAGATTATCAGAATCTAGCTGCTTCCAAAGGCGATTATATTCGCGAAAACTTTTTTGGACCTGAAGATGAATTGAAGCAACTTGTGAAACATTTAGATGACAAATCACTAACTAAACTTAGAAGAGGAGGTCATGATTCTGTAAAATTATTTTCAGCTTATAACGAAGCTACAAAGCACAAAGGACAACCGTCTGTAGTTCTGGCTAAAACAGTCAAAGGATGGGCCCTTGGTAAAGGATTTGAGGCTCGAAATATGACACATCAGAAAAAATCTTTAGAAAAATCGGACTGGGGTTACTTTAGAGATTTATTAGAAATACCTTTTACAGATTCTGAACTTGAAGAAATGCCTTACTACATGCCATCTTCTGACAGTGAGGAAATCAAATACCTTAAGGATAGGCGTCAAAAATTAGGAGGATATCTTCCAACACGAAATAGTACCTACAGTGGATTTACTATGCCAAAAAATAAATGTTTTACTGAATTTGATAAAGGAACTCCTAAAGGGCAAGAAGTTTCAACCACAATGGCTTTTGTAAGATTATTGAGAAACCTAATGAAAGATGACAAACTAGGAAATTTGGTAGTTCCTATTGTACCTGATGAAGCTCGAACATTTGGAATGGAGGCACTATTTACAGAATTCAAAATATATAATGCTCAAGGGCAAATTTATACGCCTGTTGATTCGCAATTATTATTAAGTTATAAAGAATCTGAAAGCGGCCAGATTCTAGAAGAAGGCATATCTGAAGCTGGAGCAATGAGTAGCTTTACTGCAGCAGGTATGGCCTATTCAACTGTAGGAAAACCAACAATTCCGTTTTATATCTATTATTCAATGTTCGGATTTCAAAGAGTAGGTGATCAAATATGGTGTGCTGCGGACTCAAGGACAAAAGGCTTCTTGTTAGGTGCAACTGCTGGAAGAACGACACTTAATGGTGAAGGTCTACAACATCAAGATGGACACAGCCTTTTGACATCCACTACAGTCCCTAATTGTTTGTCATATGATGCCGCTTTTGCCTATGAAATTGGAATCATAATAAAAGAAGGGCTAAGAAGAATGTATGATAATAATGAAGATATCTTTTACTATCTTACATTATACAATGAAAATTACTCTATGCCCTCAATGCCAAAAAATTGTGAAGAAGGAGTGCTAAAAGGAATTTATAAATTTAAAAGTTCAACGAAAGCTCAAGTTCGATTGATCGGAAGTGGCCCCATCATGCAGCAAATTTTAAAGGCTGAAAAAATATTGAATAATTTTGGAATAAAATGTGAGATTTGGAGTGCAACAAGCTTTGGTGGTTTGAGAAGAGAAGCTATAGAATGTGAGAGATGGAATAATCTGAATCCTTTGAAAAAAGCTAAAGTCCCATACATCAGCAAAATTATGAAAAACAAAGACCTTACAACCGTTGCAGCTACGGACCACATGAAAGCAATACCAGATATGATTAGAACTTGGATTCCTGGAAATTACACCACTCTAGGAACTGATGGCTTCGGGAGAAGTGATACTAGAGAAAATCTGAGAAAGTATTTTGAAATTAATGACCAATACATTGCTGCCGCCGCAATAAGCTCTCTATTGAGAGAAGGTAAAATGTCTGAAAATAAAGCTAAAAAAGCTTTGAATAGTTTAGATATAAATCCCGATGCTCCTGAACCTTCTAGAAACTAAAGTTACATCATGCCTGGCATTCCGCCCATACCATCACTACCATCTGGTTCTGGTCCTTCGGGCTGTTTTGATGCTATAACATCATCTATTCGTAATATCATGGTTGCAACATCTGTAGCACTACTAACTGCTTGTGTTTTAACTCTCAATGGCTCAACAACATTTCTTGATTGCATATTAACTACTTTACCAGTAAAAGCATCAAGACCTGCATGCTGATTCCTTCCTTTTTTTGTATGCGATTTTCTTAATCCCATTAATGTGTCAATCACATCTAAACCTGCATTCTCAGCCAAAGTACTTGGCACAACTTCAATAGCATTCGCAAAAGCTTCGATGGCCATTTGCTCTCGACCTCCTACTCTTGGCGCATACTTTCTTAATTTTAAGGCCAGTTCAATTTCGGCTGCGCCACCTCCTGTTACTATCTTACCATCTTTAAACACTAATGAAACTACACCAATTGCATCATCAAGATTTCGCTCTATTTCATCGGCAACGTGCTCGCTACCTGCACGAACTAAAATACTAACTGCCTTAGGATTCTTGCAATCTGTTACAAAAGTCATATCATCATCGCCTATTTTTCTAACTTCAACTAATCCTGCAAAACCAAGATCCTTTTTATTCATTGAATCTATGTTAGATATAACGCGACCACCAGTAGCCTTGGACAAAGCATCAATATCTGATTTCTTTGCTCTTCGAATTGCCATAATATTATTTTTCGCCAAAAAATGCTGTGCTAAGTCATCAATACCTTTCTGGCAAATCAATACATTTGCCCCTGACTTTACGATTGTATCTACCATTTTCTTAATAGTTGACTCCTCTTGATCCAAAAAAGCTTGGATTTGTGAAGGGTCATTAATTTGTATCTTAGATTCAATCTCAGTCTTTTTTATTTCAAGTGGCGCATCCACTAGTGCAACTTTAGCTTTCTTTACACTTTTAGGCATATCCGTGTGAACTGGTTCCTTATCCATAATTATTCCTGAAACCTGTTCTGTATCTGATATGGATCCACCTTGTTTCTTTTGGATTTTAATATTTGAGCGATTAACTTCAACACGCTTATCCACTTTTTCAGCAACTGCCTTAATTGAATTTACAGTTAAATCTGCCAAGAACTCAGCATTGGCTTCTGAAGATTTACCTGTCATTGAAGTAATGGCTATTGATTTGAGTGTCTTTACATCTGAGCGACTAACTGATCTTGATATTTTGTTAAGCAAATCTAATGATTCATTTGATGCCCTTCTGTAACCATTCGAAATTGCTGTAGGATGTACTCCCTTATCCATTAACTCTTCTGCATTTTTTAGAAGCTCACCTGCTAAAATTACAGCAGTCGTTGTACCATCGCCGCACTCTGAGTCTTGAGTTTTTGCAATTTCAACAATCATCTTAGCGGCTGGATGTTGGACCTCAACCTCTTTCAATATTGTAACTCCATCATTTGTTATAATTACATCCCCCATTGAATCTACGAGCATTTTATCCATGCCTTTTGGCCCTAGAGTGGACCTTACTGCTTCTGCAATAGCCTTTGCTGCAGCAATATTATTGTGAGTCGCTTTTTTGCCACTATCTCTTTGCGTTCCTTCCTTTAAAATTACAACGGGTTGATTTCCTGGTAACATTTATATCATTTCACAAGTCAAGGAGACAATATATAAAAATTAGGCCTAAAACCTATAAAATCGCAAGAAAAAACAATGATAATAACACAGAAATAGATATAGATGCCAAATTCACCCCATTATTTGAAAGAAAACCTCGGTTTTGCATAGTTGCTCCGAGAAATGAATCCAATATACTACCAAAAAATCCAAAGAAAACTGATATGAATAAATGATTTAGTTCAATTGATGAAGAAAAAGGATGATTATCTTCAATTAAGACAAGAAAACCAGCATAAGACAGCATTGATATGGACACTGCAGATAGAAAAGAAGCAGTTAGACCCTCAAATGAGACGCCACCGTCAACGCCAGGTTCCACAATTTTTCTTGGATTAGTTATTAAAACAGGAGAAGGAGAAAGCACTCCTATTTCGCTAGCCATCGTATCTGCACTGGCTGCAGCCATAGAAGTTGTAAAGGCTACCAAGGCTTGTTCAGGCGTCAATAAATCAAAACTATATGCTAAAGCGATTAGCGGAGGTACTATTCCGTTTGAAATTACATTAGAACCTCCACGAGTTCCTTCGTCGCTTTCCTCAACACCTAAAGCCTTCTTGTATACTATAGCAAATCTAGTAGCCAAAAATGAACTACCTACAAAAATCAACAAAATTAATAGCCAACTCCAATGTCCGAATACACCAGATACAAAGCAAATCAAGAATGCTAAAACTGAACCTCCTTTATCCAAAACCTTTGAATAATTGGCATAAAAAGATAATGAAAAACTGACTACTATTATAAATAAAATAGTGACAGTTGTGGGAACACTTAATTCATCAATCAATAAATTTTTCTACAGATTTATCGAAAAAAGCCTGAAATTCATTCTTTATCTCTATTAATCTCTTGTTATCTGTAGCCTCTACAAACATGCGAATGACTGGTTGAGTATTAGATGGTCTTAAGAGAACCCAACCACCATCTAGCCAAATCTTAACGCCGTCAATGGTCTCAACTTTATAGCCCATTTCGGTGAAAGTCGTTTCCAAATCGTTATTAACTTTAAATTTTATAGAATCAGGACATTTGAACTTTAACTCTTCATAAGGATACGAAGGAATTTCTTTAGAGAAGTCTCCTAGAGATTTTGGCGAATTACTAATAAATTCAGCTAATTTCAAGCTAAATATAATAGGATCATCAAAAATAAATTCAGTTAAACCCGGAGCGAAAAAGTGGGCTGAAATCTCCATTGCAATAGCTGCATTATGTTTTTTCAATTCTTCACAAACAAAAACATCTCCAACTCTTATCCAAATTAATTCACCTCCAATTTTGGGTATTTCAGTTTCTAAAATCATTGAACAAGGGACACCTGCCAACACTTTATTGGAATCTGGTGTAATCAAACCTTTTGAAACAATTATTCCTATTTTCTCAGCTGAAACTGGATTTGATTCCTCATCTATGAAAACACACCTGTCTGAGTCTCCATCAAACGCCACCGCGAAATCAAAATCTCCATTATCCATGACATCTATTAAATCTCCAAGATTTTTAGGTGCAGGCTCAGATGGCCGGTTCGGAAAAGTTCCATCTGGAGTGTTGTTTATACTAAAAGTTTCAGCGCCTAATTTTTTAAAAATACGATCTACCACAACACAACCAACTCCGTTTCCCGGATCTAAAGCTACCTTAATGCCATTCAAATTACCAACCTTTGTGGAAACAAAATCAATATAGTCTTCTAAAACTTTCTCAGAAGATAATTCGCTAATATTCCCAGCACCCTCTTCAAGTAATTCATCTTCAAAAAATATCCTTTTAATTTCTACGTTACCTTCTGTGAATCCAGTTCCATCAGGATGTCGGAATCTTATGCCATTGTATTCCGCTGGATTGTGACTTGCAGTTATGTAAACGCCTGCAACATACTCTTCAGATTTAAGGTTGGATTTCCATGTAAAATAGTTTGCCACAGGTATTGGAACCATTCCAATAATATCCACGTCAAAACCGGCCTTAGAAACTCCTTTTGATACGGCCATTTGAAGCTCTGGAGAGCTAACGCGAGCATCACAACCTATAGATATCTTGCCAGTTTCGTGCAACTTCTTTAGATAATTACCAAATGCTAAACCTACTCTTTCCCCAATCTCTGCATCTAATTCTTCTCCGTAAACTCCACGAATATCATATGCTCGAAATATATCTTCTGTGGCCTTCATGATATCACGTTACTTAGCATGGTTTAAAAGAAATACTCTTAAGCCCTCTTTCAATGGGAATACATGGCATTAACCGAATCAACTATGGTAAATTTAGGCTCCAAGGCCCCGCATTTTAATTTACTCGGTACCGATGGTGAATATGTAGATATTGAACAATTTAAGGCTAATGTTCTTGTCGTTATATTTACTTGCAACCACTGCCCTTATGCAAAGGCTGTTGAGGATAGAATAATCGAATTAGGAAATGCTTATAGTAAAACTGTAGACTTTGTTCTAATTAGTTCAAATGATGCTGAGAACTACCCTGCAGATTCTCCTGAAAGGATGGCTGAACAATCTAAAAATAAAGATTATCCATTCCCATATTTATTCGATGAAACGCAGAAAGTGGCAAAAGCATATAGTGCCGTTTGTACGCCAGATATTTTCCTCTATGATAGAAACCGGAAATTAAGATATCGGGGAAGACTCGATGATAATTGGAGAGAACCCAATAAGGTTACCCGGGAAGAATTGAAAATGGCCATTGACAGTACACTAAATGATAATGAAATAGAATTTACTCAGATGCCATCAATGGGTTGTAATATTAAGTGGAAGAACTAATCTTTATCAAACATTTTTTTAGTCTGTTTGATAGTTTCACCTGCCATTATCAATGCATCTCCTGTTGAGTCTACTATATCACCAACTTTGTCAGTAACGCCTTCCGCATTGTCTACGGCTTTCTTTGCTAAATCTTTGGACATATCGGAAACTTTCTGAGCTAAGAATTTTAAATCAGCTAATGCCTCGTCTAAACCAAGAGACTCTATTGCATCACTTTTCTTTTCAGACATAAATATGCAAAATGGCGCTCATACTTAAAGTATTAGTATTTGTAGAAACCTTCTCCAGATTTTTTGCCTAACTTGCCCTCTTTAACCATCTCTTTAAGAAGTGGACATGGCCTATACTTATCATCATTCAAATCATTGTGTAGAACTTCCATTATTGCTAAACAAGTATCTAGTCCAATAAAATCTGCTAATGTCAAAGGACCCATTGGGTGACTCATCCCTAACTTCATAACTGTGTCTACAGCCTCAGGCTCAGCTACACCTTCCATTACACAAAACATTGCCTCATTGAGCATTGGCAATAGTATTCTATTACTGACGAAACCTGGAAAGTCATTAACTAAAACTGGAACTTTATGCAACTTTTCAGCTAAGTTAAAAGTCGTATCAAATGTATCATCTGATGTTGTTTTAGCCCTGATCACTTCTACCAGTTTCATAACTGGGACTGGATTCATAAAATGCATTCCAACAACTTTGCTGGGCCTTCCGCTTGCCTCAGCCAATATCCCTATAGGAATGCTAGATGTATTTGAAGCTAAAATTGTCTTTGAATCGCAGATTAGACCTAAATCAGTGAATAATTCTTTTTTGATGCTTACATCTTCAATTATTGCTTCTATTATTATGTCAAAGTCTTTTAGATCTTTCATTTCCAACGTTGTTGTCACATTACAAAGAGTATCATCCATTTGTTTTTGGCTTATGCGATCTTTAGAAACACTCCTCTGAAGATTCTTATTTATTGTAGCTATTCCATTATTTACAAAATCTTGCTTTATATCGCATAAAGTAACTACTTTACCAATGGATGCGCAAACTTGGGCAATACCTGCACCCATCTGACCAGCTCCGATAACTCCAACTCGATTTATTTCCATTTATCACTCAACATAATCATAATTGCATTTTGTACGTGCATTCTATTCTCAGCTTGATCAAATACTATTGAATTCTCTGACTCCATAACTCCATCAGTAACTTCACGATCTCTTTCAGCTGGTAAACAATGCATGAACAGTGTTTTTTTACCTGTCAGACCCATTAATTTTTCATTAACTTGGAAACCTTTGAAAGCACGCTCTCGCTCCTCAGCTTCCTCTTTCTGACCCATAGATGCCCAAACATCCGTGTAAATCACGTCTGCATCTTTCACGGCCAAAGTTGGATCCTGAGTAATTGTTATTTTTGAAACTCCACACTCTCTTGCTTTTTCCACAAGATCTTTATCTGGCTCATAGCCTTCAGGGCAGCAACAAACAAAGTCCAAGGGAAATCTCATAGACAGGTGAAGCCAAGAATGAACTATATTATTACCATCACCCATGTAAACTATTTTTGCATTATCTATGTTACCTAAATGTTCCCAAACTGTGAATATATCAGTCATTATCTGACATGGATGATTATAGTCTGTCAAACCATTAACAATTGGGACTGTGGAATGCTCTGCTAATTCAATTATGTGTTCGTGATCAAAAAGGCGAGCCATAATAACATCATTATATCTACTGAAAACTCTAGAAATATCTTTGATAGCTTCTCTTTTTCCAATACCTATGTCATTAGGTCCAAGAAATAAGGCATGACCTCCCATCCATTCAAATCCTGTTTCGAATGAAACTCGAGTACGTGCAGATGGTTTAGAAAATATCATTGCTAAAGATTTGTTATGAAATACTTTATGATCCTCACGATTATGAAATTTTGCTTTAACTATTTTAGATAACTCTAGAAGCTCCCATAATTCTTCTTTACTGTAGTCTGATATGTGAAGAAAATGCTTAACAGACATCTAATCTCTATCTATTCTTGGCGCTAAAAGGAACTTCACATTACCTTGAGCTCCAGTGACATCATCAACTGCTAAGTCGGCATCTATTTTGACAGGCAGATCAGAACCTAACATAATATGTAATATGCGATCCGCTGGAAGGGAATTAACCATCAATGAAAAGTATTCTAGAGAGAATAATGATGTACAATCTTCTGAAGAACTTAATTTTTCGAGTTGATCTTTTCCTAAAGATAAATCTACTCTATTTTGGTTATCGCCCTCACAGACTAATCTAAAGCTATCTTTCGATGTTGAAAGTGCTATATGGTCTGACACTGCTTTAGAAGCTTTAATTCCTTGAGCAATCTCACCAGAGGCTACACTAACAGTAGCTGGTAAATCCAATGAGGGAACTTTTGGATCTGGCATTCCTGAGGTATCTAACAAAGGCATAGCTCTTGTTAAATTTCCTATATTGACAACAAGTCTGTTAAGTTCGTCATCCTTTTCCAATATAATCATTTCGTCTTTTCCAGCCATGGTCATGACACTCTTGAATTTGTCAATATCCAAACCCATTTGAATATCTTTAACTTCAAAACTATCAAAGGCGGATTTCATAAGATTAGCTTCAATCATTGCCACGTGCGAGGGATCCACGGCTTTAACTTGAAGCCCTTCTTCGCTAACGTTTATCTTTGCTTCATCGACTAATGATCCTACTGTTCCGATAAATTCTTTCAGGCTATCTGCTTTAATTCTGGCTTTAAACACTACTTACCTCTAGTGTCGATTGGTGACCGATATTTAACTATTGTTTATGCTTTTAGGACTGGCATTAATCTAATATACAAGGTTCCGATGAATCATTAGTTTTACTCGTGGAGGAGTTTTTTGTCAGAAAAAGATTTAAAAAAAGGTACAACAACTATAGGATTAGTCTGCAAAGATGGCATTGTAATGGCAACAGAGATGAGAGCCACAATGGGAAACCTCATTGGACACAAAACAACAAAGAAGCTTTTCAGAATATCCGACAACATGGGTTTAACAGTAGCAGGATTAGTTGGTGATGCACAAATGCTTGCACGATGGCTATCTGCTGAAGTTAAACTTTATGAACTTAAAAATGGGACACATATGTCTCTAAAAGCTGCATCTACTTTGATGGCAAACATTATGAACGGAAGAAGATATATGCCATTCTGGGTACAACTACTACTTGGCGGAATAGATTCGGAAGGTGGACATGTATATTCACTAGATGCTGCAGGTGGTTCAATACCTGATAAATTCCAGACAACCGGTTCTGGATCGCCATTTGTATATGGTGTTTTAGAAGACAGATTTAAAGAGAACATGACTATAAAAGAGGGGAAAGAATTGGGAGTCAGAGCATTAACTGCAGCAATGAAGAGAGATTCAGCCTCAGGAGATGGAATCTCCATGTGTGTTATAGACTCAAAAGGATATCACAAAGTTTCCTTTGATGAAATAGACAAAATTCAAGCTAATTTGTAGACGTAAGTCAACAATTAAGGAAGGTCAAATGGCCGTAGAGGACGTAATAAAACTAGTAAAAAAAGTCGCAACAGAAGTAATTCCAGACAGTATCACATTCACTGATGTAAAAGTAGAGGCTTCGAATGTTGTCCTGTATACTCCAAATCTGGAAATATTCTCAGATAATAATGACTTAATCCGAAAATTAGCCCAAAATGTTAGAAAGAGAATTGTCATTAAAGCTGATTCGAGTGTAAGAAAACCTATATTGTCTGCCAAACAGAAGCTTAAGGAAATACTACCTGAAGAAGCCGGCATAGTAGAGATTAAATTTGATGAAATAAACGGTGACGTGATTTTAGAAGCTACCAATCCTGGAAGAGCTATTGGAAAGCATGGAGTTGTTCTAAACCAAATTAGAAGAGAAGTTGGGTGGAATCCTGTTGTAATTCGTTCTTCACCTATGGAGTCTCGAACTTTGAAAGATATTCGAAATTATATGCTTGAGGAGAAGATTGCTGAAGGGAGAAAAAAGTTTCTGACAAGAGTAGGTAAGAAAGTGTTCCGTGACACCATCCCAGGAGAACAACACGTGAGAGTTACAGCTCTTGGAGGTTATAGAGAAGTTGGAAGATCTTGTCACCTTTTAATGACTAAAGACAGTAAAGTGCTGGTAGATTGTGGATTCAACCCTGGGAATGAAAAGGAACCAAGTCCTTTTTTGAGTGCGCCTGAAGTTACTCCACTTGAAGGGATTGATGCTGTAGTACTAACCCATGCACACTTAGATCATTCAGCATTATTACCAATGCTTTTTGTTTATGGCTTTGACGGGCCTATTTATTGCACTCCACCTACAAGGGAACTAGCTTCATTATTACAAAATGATTTTATAAAAATTCAAAATGCTGAAGGGAAAAAAGTCCCTTATAATACAGAACAAATACGTCAAGCGATAAGAAACACTATTCCATTAAATTATGGAGATACAACTGATGTTTCTCCTGACCTAAAGTTAACATTCCATAATTCAGGACATATTCTTGGTTCCGCAGCTGCACACTTTCACGTCGGAGATGGACAATATAATCTTGTCTTTTCTGGAGATATTAAATTTGAGAATACATGGCTTTTTGATAAAGCTGTGAATCATTTCCCAAGACTAGAGGCCTTAATCATGGAATCTACATATGGAGGTTACAATGACTTTCAACCCGCTAGAGAAGAAGGTTCACGAACATTATATGAAATAATTAACAGAACCGTAGAGAAAAAAGGTAAAATTCTAATTCCTGTTTTTGCTGTGGGTAGATCTCAAGAGGTTATGCTCGTGTTAGAGAAATTACATTCTGAAGGGAAACTAAAGGACATGCCAGTATACTTGGATGGAATGATATGGGAAGCTACGGCGTTGCACTCAGCCTACCCTGAATATCTGAATAATAATCTTAGAAATAAAGTTTATCAGAACCAAGACAACCCATTTAGATCCGAAATTTTTAACAAAGTGGAAAGTAATGATATGAGACAAGAGATTTGCGGAAGAGAAGAACCTGCTATTGTTTTAGCTACCTCAGGAATGGTAAACGGAGGACCTGTTATGGAGTATCTAAGACATTGGGCTCCTGATTCAAAAAGTACTATGGTATTTGTTGGCTATCAAGCTGCAGGAACCATGGGGCAGCGTGTTCAGCAGGGGGCAAAAGAAATACATCTTCACGACAGAGAGAAAGGAGGAACTATTCCTGTAAAAGTCAACATGAATGTTGAAACCTGTGAAGGTTTCTCAGGCCACAGTGATAAAAGACAATTAATGAGATATCTAAGAACAATAAGACCAAGACCAAAAATAGTTCTTTTAAATCATGGTGACCCACAAAAATGTGAACAATTTGCTAATGACATCAGGAGAAAAGTTCGATTGGATGCAAGAGTTCCTAGTAACCTAGAAACAATTAGGTTTATGTAAAATGAAAACTGTTGAAGAAAAAATTATTGAAGTTCTTGACGAATTAGAAAAGTGGGAAAAGCGGAGAGAGAAAGTAAGTGAAAGATATGCTAGGGGTGAAGCTGATAAAACTGAAATTGAAAGAATCAACGAACAAGTAACGCATTACAAGAATCTTTTGAGTGATATGAAAAAGAAAATGAATAGCACAGATATTTCAAGAACGCTAGCAAGAACTGGGAACTAATAATTAATATCCTTCTTTGATGTAGGTAATACTAGGTGAGGTGGCAGAGCCCGGCTATGCACACGACTGCAGATCGTGACCACGGGAGTTCGAATCTCTCCCTCACCACCACTACATCCTCTCTGGGGCCTCAATTCCAATTATATCAAGAGCATCAAATAATATTCTCTTCGACAAACATACCAAATTTATTCTCAATGACTCATTAACATCTCCGATAACTTTACAATCTCTATAAAAATTATTGAATTGAGAGGATAATTGATGAATATAATTTGGAATCTTATGTATTGCAAGTTTATCTGATGAAGAACGAACTAAATCCGGCCATTTTGACATTACTCTCATTAAGTTAATTTCAGATTCAAATAAGTTTCCATCAATGACTAATTCAGGAACCTCACGCCCATATTTTCTTAAAATAGAAGACATTCTAGCATGTGAATACATAGCAAAAGGAGCTGAATCTCCTTGAATACTGAGGGCATCATCAATATTAAACGTAAAACCTTTTTCTGGCTGAACTTTAATGATATTATATCTTAAAGAGCCTATGCCTATTTTTTCAGATAGTAAAATTTTCTGTTCTGGACTCATTTCTACATCTTTCAATCTTTCAAAAGATGCTTGAACTATTTGATCCATCATATCATCTAAATAAACTACACGTCCAGCTCTTGTTGACATTTTACCTCCTGGAAGATTAACGAATGAATAAAATAAATTATCTGGTTTTGAAGAACCTAATTCTTCCAAAGCTATGTTCAAAAGATTACTTTGAAGCTTATGATCTTCTCCTAATACATTAAGAGAATTGGAATACCTTTCAAACTTGTTCAGATGATATGCTATATCTCTTGTAGTGTATAAACTCAAACCATTGTTACGTGTGAAGAAAAATTTTTGATTCCTTCCCGCTATATTCTTATCACTTAGGTCAAGGTAAAAAGCTCCCTCTTCTTCAACACAAATATCACTCTTTTTTAGAGAGTCTATCACTCTAGTTACACTCCCATCTTGAATCAAATCAGACTCATGGAAATAGGAATCAGCTTCAGCATTTAACCTCTTCAAAGAGTATTGCATACCTGAAAGCATTAACTTAGCTGCTTTTTTCACTTCATCTAATGCTTCTTTATCGCCACCTTCAATAAGTTCCATCTTTTCATAAATTTTAGATTTAACCTCAACATTAGCTTTTAATTCTTCTGAAGCCTGTCTATAACATTCTACCAATCTATGATCTTCCTTCTCTGAAGAACCTCCTTTATAGTTCTTAATTCCAAATGCGACTGTAGCTGCCTGCCTACCTGTGTCATTTACATAATATTCTGTAGAAACATTATAGCCATCATATTTGAGAAGCCTCGAAATACTATCTCCTATAATTGGATTTCTAGCTCTTCCCATATGAAAAGGCCCTGTGGCATTCGCTGAAGTATGTTCTACTAAAATTGATTCTTTTTTTGGAATACCTCGTCCATAGTTAATATCTTTAATATCGTTATAAACATTAATTACTAGAGCATCCCAGTCTAAAATTATGTTGCAAAATGCTTTAACAATAAAAGTAGACTTGACAAAATTAATATTAGATACCAAAAGAGATACATCATATGCAACTTCTTCAGCACTTTTATTCAAAGACCTAGCGCCGGGAAAGCAAATGACAGATAAGTCACCTTGAATTGGATTCTCATCAATAGGAAGTTTAGGAAAGTCAGAGTTATTAAATAGCTCATTAATTTCAGAAATTACTGAATCTTTAGCTTCCTTTAAAGTTCTGCTCACATTTACATGTAAATATCTGTTATTTTAAGCTTATCCAATATATCTTGGAACTTGATTATTGCCATCTGCAGGCAATTGTTTAGATACTTTTTGTAACTCTTTCTCAAGTGAAGCTGCCTCCTCAAGCAAAGGTTTTGGATCTAAATCAATCTCCAGTAATAGTTTATCTATAGCTTCTATAATCTTCGAGGCTGCACGAGCATCAGGGATATCTTCCTCGACTTCTGCAAGAAGTCCTAGTACATTTATTGAACGCAATCTACCTTCATTCAATAAAACTCCGGTAAAACCACCAATAGTTCCAAATTCAAAAGCAGTTACTTTAGCATCACTTACCCATTTTTTCGATGATTCTGTAGAAGTTATGCCGTATACAATACCCTCGTTCTCATCATCACTTGGAGGTACTGAAAAACCCTCACTAGTTATGAAACTTGTACAGCCTTTATCCTTTGCCCAACCAAATATACAATTGACTAGATCTTTCACAACTGCATTAGGAGGGACAAAATCACTTACGCATATAACTATCTGATTACATTTACCATTATTACAAACTTGTTCACCTGCATACAACCTCATCGGATGATTAGGAACTCCATCTTTAACTACTGAAATTGAAGGGAACATTGGACCATCAATAATTCCAATTTGATCTAATTTAAGATTATTAATTAAGAAATTCGCTACAATATTACCTACTAAACCTACGCCTGGAAAACCACAAATAAATGTAGAACCTTTTAGATCCTTTTCAACAATTTGAGTTATACTTATTTCATTACTCATAAAAGTTCATCTAAATCTGCATCTTCTTCAAGATCAGGTAAATCTGAATCATCATCAAGCAAGTCACCTAAATCATCATCGATTTCGTCTTTATCATCTGAATCATTAAAGTCTTCTTTCAACGAACCTCCGCCGACAACTTTTAATCTAGTCCAAAGCGAAAATTCAGTTATGTCACTACGATTTGCAAATCTCTTTGCATCACTTACAGTTCTAAATTTACCAAGTACGGGATCGCCTTCACCAGGCTCTGCAGGTAACATTACATATCTTTCTTTATTTACGATATCGCCAACAAGAAGACGGACAGCTTTGAGTACTTCGGGATTTGATTCTGACATATTAACTCTAGTATACCTATCAAACGACATTTAAATACTTTTACGGTATATTAATTTAGAAACCAAAGCAGTTAATTAATGCCCTGTTTCACTAATTATTATGTCTAATCGTAAATCTCTTGTAATGAGAGGAGTTGCTGAGTGTGTTAAAGAAGATGAACTAGATAAATTACTTTCTAAAAAGGATAATCCAAATGCATATATTGGTTTCGAACCTTCTGGATTACTACACGCAGGATCTTTAGTTCCTATGCTAAAATGTAGAGAGCTTATTGAAGCTGGTTTTGAAGTTACTGTACTTTTAGCCGATTGGCATGGATACATTAATGATAAACTCGGAGGAAGCTGGGAAAATCTCAATGCCGGCGTTGAATACCAAAGGCAAATGTTCACTATATTCTGCCCAGGAGTTAAATTCAGAACTGCTAGTGAATTAGTGGGTGAAGAGGGATACTGGGAAATGGTTCTTCGAGTTTCCAAAGCAAGCAGTCTAAAGCGTATGAGAAGGGCTCTTTCAATAATGGGTAGAGATGAAAGTGATGGTGATAAGGATATGTCTAAATTTTTCTATCCTGCAATGCAGGCTACTGATATTTATGCATTGGATGTCGACTTAGCATTGGGTGGAATGGATCAACGACATGCGCACATGTTAGCAAGAGATGCAGCTGATAAATTGAAACTACCAAAGCCTGTGGCACTACATACACCTCTCCTTGGATCCTTATCAGGACCTGGAAGAATGGATACTGATGCAAAAATGTCTAAATCAGACCCTAATGGAACTCTATTAATTCATGATAATAAGAAAGTTTTAACTAAGAAATTATCCAAAGCTTATTGCCCTCTTGAAAGACAAGGTAACCCTGTTCTTGACATCTGGCAACACTTGCTTGAACCTGCATTAGGACAAATAATCATTGAGAGGCCTGAAAAATTTGGAGGCGATTTAAACTTTAAATCATATGACAATCTAGAATCTGATTACCTTTCAGGCTCACTACACCCACTTGATTTGAAAAATGGAACTGCCGCAGCTCTTTTCCAACTTGTGAAACCATTACAAGATTCTTGCTTATCTCAACCTAAAAATTACGAAACTTTACTATCTGCAATTCAATAACTTAGGAGGTTCTTTGTTTGAAATGGCAGAAATCTGATCTATTTGTGGAACTATTAGGATCATTTGAGCCACCCATTCTCTAAATTCTATTAAATTAATTTTTCTATATTCGCCAGGTAATGTGAGTAATAATTCAGGTAACAGCCTCATCAATCTTTGAGCAGCCCCAAGATTTCCAGTTTCAATATGAACTGCAAGAGCATCTGCTTGAGCTAATGTTTGAACAATATCTTTTTCCCTTCTATCTTCTAAATCAAGCCAAATATCTTCAAATAACTCATGTGCTTCATGGTACTCTCCATTATTATGCTCTTCAATTGCCTTTTGCCATAGCACATCCAATGAGATTGACATGATTCAGTGCCAGCGATGGTATGCGGGATGTCCTTCCTTAACTGCAACAAATAAACCTCTGCCGGTTGCACATGTCTTTCCATCTGCTTTTAGTTCAATGATAACTTCAGCCCTGTCTTTCTGTACTCCTAAAACTCTACTCTTCAAATTAAGTTTAGTTCCAAAAGGAGTTGGTCTCTTTAATTTTACTTCATATTGTGCAGTTACTGTACATTGTGGCTTGTCCCATCCATTCTCATCCATTATAGCCATTGCTGCAGTCCAGTTCCCGTGGCAATCAATCAAAGAACCAAGAATCCCCCCATTAATTACACCTGGAAAAGCCTGATGCTTTTCTTCACAAACAAAATCCATCTCTAACCCTCCTTCTATACGGTATGATTCAATCTGTAAACCTTCTTTATTTGAAGGTCCACAACCAAAACAAATTGAATTAGGTGCATATTCTTCTTGAACTGAAATATTACTCATGATAAATCCTTAATTTGTTCATCTATCAAATTGGCAGCGTACTCTAACGTTTTATCATCAAAACTAAACTTTGCTCCTGCTGCTTCATATAATTCTGGAAGTGTCGCATTCCCGCCTAGGCCTAATGCAGCTCTGTAATCCTTAATTGCTTTCTTTTCATCATTAAGTGAATTACCCCA
>DAEH01000048.1 GCA_002497685.1 Euryarchaeota archaeon UBA169 | reverse complement strand
CTAAGTCAGGCACATAGACAGTTGACAGAGCATATATACCTTACGTTAACAAAAAATCAATGTTTTGGCTTATCTCTTCTTAGAACATAAGAACCTGCAACTGTACACAAAACCGTTACACTAACGCCTACCCAAGCTAGTACATTTGCCCAATCTGGAACTCCGGAAGTACTGTGTGATTTGATTTCAGGAGATCTGATTACTACTTCATACAGCGCCCAAATTTCAGAAGGTTCTGAGTCATCTCCAAAAGCAACTGTTAGTATTGCATTACCTTCACCAAGACTGAAAGACTCAGTAGGAGCTTTCCAGAAAATAGTCCAACCATCCTCACTAGAACTTAAATTGAACCTATCTGCCGAATCTGCACCAAAATCATTTGTTAGACTCAAAGTACCGTTGGTTACTCCAACTGTAACTGCAGCAATTGAATCGTAATCATTGGCCGTAATTTGTAACTCATATACTGTGCCTGTTGAATAATGTAAATCACTTGGCAAACCATCAACGCGATAAATGTTATCTTCAGCATTAGACAGCGGCAAAAATAGAGTTATTGCGACTAGTGCAAGTAAACTTTTCTGAAAAACGCCCATATTAGATAGTATTATTATTTTAGCATTCTATATAAGATATGCGCATAATCAACGTGTTAATCCTCTGTGTTGTAAACTTTCTAAAATTATTCTAACTTCAGCTTCACGTAAACCTAAGGAGGCTGCAGCACCTTCAATAGTGTACTCTCTATTATGAAGAATATGGTGTAATAACCTTCTCTCATGATAAGTACAATCGGCATCTTGAGTTGTTGATATTATCTTCCTATTCAGTTCGCCCATTAATGCCATTAAACTTCTTCTTTCAGATTCTACTTCATCTATGGAATGTTTAAGATCTTGAGAAACTCGTGATAAAAGGTCCATTCTAGCTCTAGAATCCATATTTTCAGATTCTGCTATTGCATCTAAAACCCTGCGATTTTGTTCTGAAAAATCTGAAACATCAAAATCAGTTTCAGCCTTCTGTTTGTAAGTTGAAGGACCTATGTCTATGTGCAAGGAAACGTCCCTTGATGCTTTGTAAACTCTTCGATTTGGACCACGTCTACTAGGTTCATCTCTAGATTTAACTAGGCCATGATCTTCTAAAATTCTTAAATGCTTTACTACAGCTTGCTGAGTAACATCTATTTCTTTTGACAATTGTAAAGGATACAATCTTTCTACAGATAGCAATTTAAGAATTCTACGCCTTGTCGGATTCTCCAGCAAATAAAATAATTCGTCTACTTCATCAAATGACATATCAACCTCCGGTTGTATACCCTTTGTTGTAATGGAATATAAAAACTACTATTGGTCCAACAAGCTTTAACATTCAGTTCTGATAGGGTAGTAATGGAGTATCGAAAACCTACTAAAAAAGCGATAGTGGAAGCTGTCGTAAATACTCTGAAAAGTAGGGGAACTATAGATACACAAACTAAAATGCATAAACTTGTAATTAAATATCTTAAGGATGAAGATAAAACATACAAACTTTCAGCTGAAAGAATGAGGGTTGTGGCTGTTAAATCAAAAAAAATTAAATTAGGAATAAGAACTCGTTCTGTAGGTGCCGGACCTGATAGTGATGAAAATATTTTCAAAAGACAAGGTCTAGGATATGATCCTGTTGTAAAAAGATGGAGAAGAATTAGGGCTGGTGAAGATCAAAGCGGCCATGCCCATCACAGAGGTGAGTTTGCCGCCCCTGGCCAACCATGTCCTGTTTGTACTTCCCCATTAAAAAAAGTCCATAATGCAACACTTTACGGTGGAAAAGTTGCAATAGGATTTAATTGTAAATTATGCGGATATCTAACTGGACATAGGTGGAGAGAACCTGCAAGATATTCTTTTAGTCTAAAAGGTGTAAATTAGTGGAAGTATTTGACTACAAAGGCATCTGCTTAAAGAGAGATAAGAGAGCAATATACTTAGATCCATCGAGTGGAAGGCCCGATGGTGCCGTAAGTCATGGACATTCTGACCATTTAAGACCAAAAACACATATGACTGAACCCACAAAAGAAGTTATGATTGCGCGTACTGGATCTAAAGAGGCCACTACCCATAATTTTCATGAGAAATTCAAGATAAATGACTTTGAATTAGAATTTGTTTCTGCAGGACATGTTGTAGGATCTGCAATGATTGATTGTGAAGGTGTTCTCTATACTGGCGATTACAATCCTTATGGAACTGTAACTGCTGGCATCGCTAAACCACAAGATTGTGATACCTTAATCGTTGAATCAACCTATGGAAAACCTGACCAGGTTCTACCTGATAGGAATGAAGTTCTTAGTGATTTGCAAGCCTGGATTATGGCAACCTCGGCAAAAGAAGGTGCAATTATTGGAGCATATTCCTTAGGAAAAGCTCAGGAAGTAATAGCAACAGCAAATCTTGGAGGAGTAACTCCAGTTGTATCTGATGTTGTAGCGTCTGTTAGTGATATCTATAGAAAAAATGGAGTTAATCTAGAATATAACACATACAATGAATTAACTGAAAATGAACAGAAAACTGCTGAATTATTGGTAACTTCAACTACTGCTGCTAATGGAAAGAAACAAGATGAGGCCGTGCAGAACATGAGGAAGAAAGGAGCTAAAACTGCAAGGGTTTCAGGGTGGTGTGCTTTTTCCGAATGGGCATTAAGAAGTGTGGATGCAGGCTTTCCAATAAGCGACCATTCTGACTTTAGTGGAACAATGAAGTTTGTTGAAGAATGTAATCCTAAGCAAGTTTACACAGTACATGGTTCAACTAAAGAATTGGCAAAAGAGATTGAAAAACAATTGGGAATAAATGCTCAGCCGTTACCTAAATATGGGCAAGCTTCAATAGAAAAATATAACTAAACATGAATAGTGGAAAACTTATTTTGGTGAGACACGGATTATCTGTTTACAATGATCAAAATAGATTTACAGGATGGAAAGATGTAGATCTAAATGAACAGGGAATAAGCGAGGCTAAAGAGGCAGTTAGTTTACTTGAAGAAATTGATTTTGATATGGCTTTTACTTCAGAACTAAAAAGAGCAAATAATACCTTAGACCTTATTCTAAAAGGAATAAAACAAGAATCCATAACTATTGAAAAAGATGTTGCTCTAAATGAAAGAGATTATGGAGATTTAGTAGGTCAGAACAAGGCTGAAGCTGCCGAGAAATTTGGGGATGAACAGGTTCAAATTTGGAGAAGAAGCTATGACATACCTCCTCCCGGCGGTGAGTCGTTGAAGGATACTGCTGACAGAGTTATACCTTATCTTAATGACAAAATATTACCTATGGTATACGATGGGAAAAATATTATTGTTAGCGCACACGGGAACAGCATAAGAGCTATCGTTATGGCTCTCAAAAATTTTACTCCCAAAGAAATTCTAAAAACCGAAATTGGATGGTGTGAACCGTGGATTTTCGAGTTTGAAAACAAAAAACTTGTTAATTTAGAGATTAAATCAAGACCTAATTCAAAAAGTATGAGTAAATTGCCGAATTAACGGTGTTCTGACCAAGATTTAATCATATCGAGGTTTCCTTTTGTAGCTTTTATTGTCTGTTCACGACCCCACTCGTCCTTGACAATTATATCGTCACCACTAGGTGAAAAAATCATAGAAGTAAAATAACCTGACTCTGCTTTGAATTGAATTTCAAGACTGCGTTTAGAGCCTTCACCTTCCCAAGTAACTGGATATCCTAGGTCATTATAGAAATCACTGACCTTTTTCATAAATCTATCACTTGCAGTCATATTGTTAATGCACTAGGAGACCTTTATTAATTGTTGCTTACGGGGGACATTTCTAAAGACACCGGTCTCTAGACCTATGCAGCCCCGTAGTGTAGCGGTCCATCATTCAGGCCTTTGGAGCCTGAGACCTCGGTTCAAATCCGAGCGGGGCTACCACTTTACAAATTATATATTTTAGAATATTTTGAAGTCAAATATTGAATGAAAGCATCACTACTTGGTTCTTTTCCTGTGGCTTTTGTAATCAAATCTGCAGGCTTTAATTTGGAACCATGAACGTGAATATTATTCCTCATCCAATCTAATAATACTCTAAATTCTCCCTTAGCTATTTTGCTAGGAATACTTGGATCGTCCGCAAGTGCTGCATCGTAGAGTTGTGCTGCATACAAATTACCGAGAGTATATGTTGGGAAATAGCCGATTGCACCCATAGACCAATGTATGTCCTGAAGTACTCCTTTTGTATTATTTGGAGGAGTTACTCCCAAATATTCTTCCATCTTGGAATTCCAAAAGTCAGGTAAATCTGAAACATTAATATTGCCATTTACTAATTGTTTTTCAATTTCATATCTAACCATTATGTGAAGGTTGTATGTTGCTTCATCTGATTCTACTCTTATGAGTGACGGTTTGACTGTATTTACAGCTCTATGAATCGTATCTACATCTAAATCACTTGGTAAATGTGGAAAGCATTTCTTGAAATCTTCTAAATAATATTGCCAAAATTCTCTACTACGTCCAACCATATTTTCCCACATTCTTGATTGTGACTCATGAACTCCAAGAGAAACAGCTTGACCCATTGGCGTACCTTCGTGCTCCTCTAACAAGCCTTGTTCGTAGGTTCCATGTCCGGTTTCATGCATTACTCCATAAAGACAACCAAATGGGAATTCTTCGTCATATCTTGTGGTAAAACGAACGTCATTTGGGCCTGCCCCTGAACAAAATGGATGAGTTGAAGTATCCATTCTTCCAGCTTCAAAATCAAAACCTATTCCTTCTGCTACTTTCAATGAAAATTCTCTCTGCTGTTCTTCTGGGAATTGCCCAATATCCAAAAAACTTGTATCTGGTTGATTCGGACTTTCGCCTACGGCTTTTACTAAAGGTACAATGGCATCTCGTAAACCTGAAAATAAAGGATCTAATTGTTTAACGGTCATTCCAGATTCATAAATATCTAACAAAGCATCGTAAATATTATCGTCATAACCATAATGCTCAGCTGTTTTACGTGTTAACTCAACAGATTTTTCAAGATATGGGAGAAACTTTCCAAAATCATCTTCTGATCTAGCTTCCTGCCACACTCTTAATGAATTTGATTTGTGTCTTGCCTTTTCCTCAACTAAATCTGCTGGAAGCTTAGTCGCTTTATCATAAGATTGTTTGACTTCACGAACATTAGCTGCCTGCTCTTCAGTTAAATCTTGGGATTCTAAAGATGAAATAAGTTTTCCCATCTCTGGATCGGTTATTCTAGAGTGCGCTTGACTAGATAGAAAAGCCATTGTTTCTGAACGTAATTTTCCTCCCTTAGGTGGCATCATAGTCTCCTGATCCCAGCCCATTATTCCAGTAAGGCTACCAATTATACTCAATTCTTTGACACGGCCTATGAAATTCTCATAATCTGACATAAATTGATAGAATGATGGGAGAATTAAAGAGTTGAGTTTACTCTAACCCATTATTTGTTAAAACAAAACTTTCCACTAACTCTTCCGGAAGTGATCTATGCTTTTTCAATCTAATTTGCCTGAAGCCAGCTCTTTTTGTCTTTTCCAAATGAATTATTGTTTTAGAAAGATGCATTAATGATTTGCCAAAATAAGGCCCTATCTCTCCGTCTTTTTCAAACACTTGTGCTGAAATTAGTACAGGGTAATCGCCTTTCTCTGCTAACGGTTGAAGAATAGAAGTCATCTCAAGAAACTGGCGAGAAGAAAGCTCTCTATTCTTTAGATAAGACAATCGAACATAAGCATTGATTGTATCAACTACGATTAACGAGATTTTAGGATGCTTTTCTAATTTTTTAGTCAATGTTTGATGCAAATCTGTTAAACTTGAAGGGCGAATCATTAGTAATTTAGAAGCGTCGCAGTCTCCAAAGATTTGAGACATTCTTTCTAAGGATAATCCCTCTGTATCTACAAATAAAACAACATGATCTGGATAAGCTTTGATTGCCTCTCGTGAGAGTTGTAGTGCTAAACTTGTCTTACCGGTTCCAGCTTCCCCATACACAAGAGAGACCGTACCTTGTTCAATTCCTCCAGCTAAGAGTTTGTCAACCCCTTCACAATCGGATGGAAGCCGTGGAATCATGGTTCCACATTTCCGAACGTAGTTAAACTACTTAGTGTGTTCTACGTCTTAGAAGTGTTATAGCTCCAAGAGCTGATATTACTCCTAAGAAACCAAACCCAGGTAATCCACTATCTTCGATTTCCTCAAGTAAAGCTACTGGAATGACTTCAGTTCTGCAAGTCTCTCCACCATCTTCATCCTTTGCACAAATTATAATCTCGAAAGAGTCCCCTGACGCGAATTTATGGCTTGCATTACCTGTCTGTGTAAGTAACTGTGCAGTTCCATCTCCAAAGTCAAAAGTGTAAGTTATTGTATCATCCCCAGGGTCAGTTGCCTTAACTGAGAAATCCATAGAGATGCCTTCTTCACCTTGTGAAGGCAATATAAATTCCGTGAAAATAGGGGCTAC
>DAEH01000088.1:3687-16534 GCA_002497685.1 Euryarchaeota archaeon UBA169 | reverse complement strand
TAAAAATTCCAATTCTACTAAAACAGCTAATCCTTTGATAGTGCCTTTAATTTTTGCAACTAACTCACAAGCAGCCTCTGCAGTTCCTCCCGTAGCCAGTAAATCATCAACAATGAGGACATTATCACCTTCATTTATTGCATCAGTATGGATTTCTAAAGAGTCTGTACCATATTCAAGTTGGTATTGCACTTTTTGAGTTTTCCAAGGTAGTTTATCCGGTTTTCTAATTGGTACAAATGCAGCATTTAATTTATCAGCCATTGGTGCTCCAAATATGAATCCTCTAGATTCAATACCGACGACAACATCAATGTCTTGATTCACATATGGTTTAGTCATTTCATCAATTGATAACCTTAGAGCCTTGATATCAGACAGTACTGGTGTAATGTCTTTGAACATTATACCTTTCTTAGGAAAGTCAGGTATGTCCCGAATGAGGTCTCTAATGTAGTCCATAGTTTTCCCTTATTATAGTGTTGAGAATCCACAATGTGTGGATTCTCTCCTATATTGTGTTTTTTTCTAATCTGCGTATATCAATGCTAGCACTGAGAATACGTTGATTGCCCATAGAGGAATTGATACTTGATCATATTTCCCCATACATACTTTGATTGCAGTCCATGATAGGAAACCCCAGATTATTCCTTGTGTGATAGAATAAGTGAATGGGATTAACATCATTGCCATAAACGCAGGGAATGCAGTTTCAAAATTGTTCCAATCGATTTTAGCTATTGGTTTACACATAAATAAACCGATAAGTACCAAAATAGGTGCTGAAGCAGCCAATGGTACCATTTGTATTGCTGGAGCTAAGAACAGGAAAGGAATGAATAATAGACCTGCAAAGGCAGCAGTTAGCCCACTCCTTCCGCCAGCTTCTATACCTGCAGCAGATTCAATGTAACTGGTTCCTGAGCTTGAACCGAATAATCCAGCTATTGCCGTTGAACCTCCATCTACTATTAATGATTCTTTTATGTTTCTTGGTTCGCCATCTTCATCATTCAAATTACCAACTTCTGAAACACCAACAAATGTAGAGATACTGTCAAACATATCAGTAAAAAGGAAAGCGAACATTGCTGGAAGTACTGCGAATTTTAGAGATTCGACTATAGGTACACCTACAGTTACGCTGGTATCTACTCCATCTACTGCATAGGTGTAGTCTTGGTTTGAGAATATAGCAAAGACCAAACTGAAATCAGGAGCTTCGTACATACTGTCTGGAACTGTAACCATTTCAGCACCACCAAGAACTCTTCCATACATGAAAGCATAAGCAGTAGTTCCTAGTATTCCAATGCTTAATGCACCAGTTACTTTTCTACTAATTAAACCTGCAGTAAGTATTAATCCGAATAAGAAAACCATCATGCTCTGATCATATGCTAACAGTCTCTCAGTTAGAGTTCCATCATCTGGAAACATGTTTCCTAGAGAAAGAATAGTACCTGCATCACCTACTACAAAGTCAGTATGATCTGCGAAACCGAGTAAGGCTAAGAAAAGACCTATGCCAATAGCCACACCATATCTAAGTTCAGTTGGTATTGCTTTAACGATTTCAGTACGTATATTAAATACAGATAATAAAATGAATATAACTCCAGACCAAAAAATAGCACCTAGTGCAATGTAAGGATTAATATTCATACCCCAAGGTGCACAGACAGTATATGCAAAAAATGCATTAAGTCCCATGCCTGGAGCTAAGATGATAGGATTTTTAGCATAAATTCCCATTGCAATACTACTAAAGGCACTTACAAAGACAGTTGCAGTTACCAACGCGTTGCCCTTATCATTCATTCCGTGGAAGCCAAAAGCTTCACCAAGAATAGCAGGATTAACAAATATAATATAAGCTGTTGCGAGGAATGAAGCCAAACCTGCAGTCAACTCAGTGTTAACATTTGTTTTATTTCCACTTAAATCAAACATGTCTTCCAACATGTCATCTGCACCCCCGCCACCAGAAGCCATAGGCGCTTCTTCTGTAGGGGTGTCACTACCATTATTTTCTGTGTCGTCGTCACTCATAGGTTTACACCTAAGATACATTTACTGAAGATTTCTTTTTAAATGTACCGGATGATTTAAGAGTGCTTAATTTCTTAAATTAGGTTATGTTATTTTGGAATAATCTGCTTGTTTAAAAACAGTTATATTTTCATTTTCTAATTCTTCCTTGATTTGTCTATATGTCGATTTCTTCATTGCTTTTTTGTGAAAGTAAACACCTTCAGCATTGCTTGCCTCAATTGCATTTCTTAAGACTTTAGTATTTACAAATGGAACTCCATAATTTGCAATCATATGTCCAAAGTTTACCTTATGCGTTAAAGCAGCCTCAGTAAATCTTGGAGTATAGTGACCACCTCCAACTCCTATCACATTATTTCCATCAATATATTTTACTTCTAGAAGTGATTTAATCAGGGATTGAGCAGGTAGTTCGTCTTCCCATTCATTTTCAGTAGATCCAATTTCTAGAAAAATAGTAGGCGTATTAAGTAATGGGCCATGATGTGTAGCTTCAAAGCATACATCAAATCCTTCAAGTTGATTCTTCTTAATTTCCCTTAAAAGGCTGGTCATTATTTTTGGTGAGGTAGGTGTAATCTTCCCTTCTTCACCACCATATTCCGCTTTACCCCAATTTCCAATAGGATGAACAGTTAGGCTAGGCTTTCCACTTGCAGCTTTATGTCTAGATAAAAAAATAATATTATTTATTTTAGTATTATTTTCTTTTTCAAATATTTCATCAATTCGTTCAGCATGAATGTGTATCTGATTTATACAAACCAAGTATGTCCCTTTTATGCAAAAGTCACCACATGTTTCAGTAAGTTTCCACATGTGGTTTCCGTCAAAGTTACCACATTTTTCCCATGGTGACATTTCGAGTAATCTATCTCTCAAATTAATTGAGGCTGAATCTGCTTTAGAGGCTATAATTAAATTCATAGACCTTCAACAAGTCCAACCTTAACATTTCTTTCTTTAGCCACTTGCTTTGCTTTTGAATATCCTGCGTCAACATGCCTCATTACACCAGTACCCGGGTCTGTTGTTAGCACTCTACCAAGCCGCTCGTCAGCTTCAGTGGTTCCGTCAGCAACAACAACCATTCCAGAATGGAGAGAGTATCCCATTCCAACTCCACCACCATGATGAAAGCTCACCCATGATGCACCTGAAGCTGTGTTTAGTAATGCGTTAAGAATTGGCCAGTCAGCGACAGCATCACTACCATCTTTCATAGCTTCGGTTTCTCTATTAGGTGAAGCTACAGATCCCGAATCAAGGTGGTCTCTTCCTATTACCAATGGCGCTTTTACCTTTCCAGACTTTACTAATTCATTGAATGCAAGTCCTGCCTTTTTTCTTTCTCCATAGCCAAGCCAGCAAATTCTGGCAGGTAATCCTTGGAAACTAATTCTCTTTTGAGCCATTTTAATCCACTTTGCCAGAGCCTTATCTTTAGGAAATAATTTTAGCATGACTTTATCAGTTTCTAATATGTCATTTGGGTCTCCAGACAATGCAGCCCATCGGAATGGCCCTTTACCTTCACAAAAGAGTGGTCTGATGTAAGCAGGAACGAATCCAGGAAAGTCAAATGCATTTTTAACTCCAGCTTCTTTAGCTCTTTCTCTTAAATTATTTCCATAATCAAATGTATTCGCACCTCTTTCCTTCAATTCTAGCATGTGTTTAACGTGAGTTCCCATACTTTTGTAGCTTAATGAAATATATTCATCAGGATTTTTTTCACGTAATTTGTCTGCATCTGAGTTTGTCAATCCATGTGGTATGTATCCTACTAGAGGGTCATGTGCTGAAGTTTGATCAGTTAATAAATCAGGCGTTATATTTCTTTCAATAAGTCGACTTAGTAAATCAATGATATTGGCCTTGACTGCCATAGATTTAGCAATTTTATTTTTCTTCCAAGATATTACAGTATCAATAGCGTAGTCAATATCATTAGTCATTTCATCGCAATACTTTGTATCTAATCGTTTTTGAATTCGTTCTTCATCCATTTCAGCAGCGAGGAAAGTTCCTCCATTCATCGTTGCAGCTAGTGGTTGTGCACCACCCATTCCTCCTAGCCCTCCTGTAACGACAAGTTTACCTTCTAAAGTTCCTTTGAAATGTTGTCTAGCAGCTTCAGCAAAAGTTTCGAAGGTTCCTTGAAGTATTCCTTGAGATCCAATGTATATCCATGAACCTGCAGTCATCTGACCATACATCATCAGACCTTCTTTTTCGAGTTTATCAAAATGCTCCCAATTAGCCCAATTACCGACTAAGTTCGAATTTGCAATTAATACTCGTGGTGCATCTGTATGAGTTTTGAAAATGCCGACTGGCTTACCACTCTGAACTAGTAAAGTTTCATCATTTTCTAAACTTTGTAAAGACTTAACAATTGCATCATAGCATTCAGTATTTCTAGCGGCTTTACCTCTCCCTCCATAGACTATTAAATCTTCAGGCCTTTCGGCTACTTCAGGATCTAAATTATTCATCAGCATTCGAAGAGCAGCTTCTTGCAGCCACCCTTTACAGCTCATTTTGGTTCCATGTGGGGCTTTCACCATAACATATAGTATAACCCCCTCTAAATTAAATATATTTCTACGAATATTTTAAAAGAACCCAGTTATATTACTTGTAGCTGCTCCCGGCGGGCCCCCTCCCACCTCCCAACCTGTCGGTTGAGCGGCACATTTTTAAATTCATTATTTACGGGGTGAATATGTTAAATCATCACACATATACAAATTTTATACGTTGTTCATGTGGATATGTAGGTGAGTCAATAGAGGCTAGACAACATAGAGAATGCCCACAGTGCCATTCTGTAGTTGAAGCCTGCTGTGAAGGGAATAATTGTAATTAGTTTGTTTTTCCCGTAATTTTTCTCCAAATCCATTTCAGTGGGTCATAATATTCATCAACAACTCTTTCTTTCATAGGTATAATTGCATTATCTGTAATTGCTATGTTTTCAGGGCAAACTTCAGTACAGCATTTTGTGATATTACACAAGCCAATTCCATTCTCATTTTTTATAGTTTCTAAGCGATTACCTTGATCTAATGGATGCATTTCTAGCATAGCATTTCTTACCAAAAAGCGAGGTCCGGCATATTCGGCTTTCATATCACTGTCTCTCAAAACATGGCATACGTCTTGACAGAGAAAGCATTCTATGCACTTTCTAAATTCTTGAACTCGATCAACATCCTCTTGTAGCATCCGAGGATCGTCAGTTTCAGGAGGCTGGTAAGGAAGTATCTTTTTATTTACCTCATAATTCCAAGAAACATCAGTTACAAGATCTTTAACCACGGGAAAAGTCTTCATTGGTTTAATTACCAGTGGTTCAGAAGGATCATAATCTGACATTCTAGTCATACACATTAGTTTGGGTTCACCATTTACTTCAGCAGAACATGAACCACATTTTCCAGCCTTACAATTCCATCTAACTGCCAAATCAGGTGCATCATTTGCTTGAATATGATGAATTGCATCAAGTACAACCATTCCAGGTCCACTTTCCATTTCAAATTCATGCATGAAATAATCTTCTTTTTCGCCTCTTTGGATTATAATTTTTCGATTCATATAGCCTCCTTCATTACAAAATTTTGCAAATCATCAGGCATGATTTTCTTATCCGATTTAACTATATTAATTCCGTCAGGACCTTTCCTAATAATTATGTTGAGCATTCCCAATTCCTCGTCATATTCAGGATAATCTAATCTTGTATGTCCACCTCTACTTTCACGTCTTTCTCTGGCAGCCTCTGCAACAGCCAAAGAGGTAATAATCATATTTTCCATATCTAAGCAAAGGTGCCAACTTGGATTGTATGCCCTACCTCCTGTAGCTTTAGCATTCTTGACTCTTTTACTTAGTTCGGTTAATTTTTCAATACCTTCGTTTAAGGATTCCTCCTCTCTTACAATTCCAGCATGCATTTCCATAATGTCTTGCAATTCTTGATGTAAATGGTAGGGGTTTTCAGTTTTATCCTTTGAAAAAGATTCTAAAATTTGTTCTGCAGCTTCTTTTAATTTACCTTTACTAAATGAGAGTTCTTCTGTTTTAAGTGCGAAATTAGCAGCAGCTCTACCTGAAATATTACCAAAAACGAGAAGATCGGATAATGAATTTCCTCCCAAGCGATTAGCACCGTGAAGGCCAGCGGCAGCTTCACCTGCAGCATACATTCCTTTCAAGCTGGATGCACCAGTCTCAGCATTGACACTTATTCCCCCCATCATGTAGTGTGTGGTTGGACCAACTTCCATCGGTTCTTCAGTAATGTCTAAATCACCAAGTTCTTTAAATTGGTGATACATAGAAGGTAATTTTTTCTTAATATAATCTGCTTCTCTTCGATTAGCTATGTCTAGGAATGCACCGCCATGTGGACTTCCTCTTCCTTCCTTAACTTCTTTCATAATTGCCTTGGCAACCACATCTCTTGTTAGTAGTTCAGGAGGTCTCATTGCAC
The DNA here is from genome assembly GCA_002497685.1 of Euryarchaeota archaeon UBA169. GTDB lineage: Archaea > Thermoplasmatota > Poseidoniia > MGIII > CG-Epi1 > CG-Epi1. Next base: position 9,975 of record DAEH01000088.1, on the reverse strand, counting down.
CTTCTATTCCATTTAACCAATCATTTGCTTCTTTTTCATCTTTTGCAGTTTCAGCTGCAAATGCTTCGGGAATATAATTGAACATAAACCGTTCTCCTTTATTATTCAAAAGTATACCACCTTCACCCCTCACACCTTCAGTTACTAAAGTTCCCTTTACACTTGGAGGCCATACCATTCCAGTAGGGTGAAATTGTATGAATTCCATGTCTTGTAAATCAGCACCTGCCAAATATGCTAGTGAATGTCCATCACCAGTATATTCCCATGAATTTGATGTAACTCTGTAAGCTTTTCCAATCCCTCCAGTGGCTACAACTATTGCTTTAGCATGTATTGCAACAAGATTTCCATTATTACGATAATATGCTAGAGCCCCAACGGCTTGTTCTTTCTCCGTGATAATCTTTGCTACAGTACATTCCATAAAAATATCTATATTTTCTTGGTGTATTACTTTATCTTGTACAGTTCTTATGATTTCTAATCCAGTTCTATCACCAACATGTGCTAATCTAGGATATCTATGCCCACCAAAGTTTCTTTGATTAATTTTTCCGTCTTTTGTTCTATCAAATACAGCACCCCATTTTTCTAATTCTAATATTCTTTCAGGTGCCTGTTCAGCATGTATTTTCGCCATTTTCCAGTTATTAAGATGTTTTCCACCTTTTATGGTGTCTCTAAAATGAACTTTCCAATTATCACGTTCATCAGCATTTCCTAGTGCAGCTGCAGCACCCCCTTCAGCCATTACTGTGTGAGCTTTGCCAAGTAGAGATTTAGATACAAGACACACACTTGCCCCTTCATCGGATGCAGCTATTGCAGCACGCATTCCTGCAGCGCCTGCGCCGATGATAAGTACATCATATTTTTTTTCTTCAATGTCGCTCATTAGATCACCCATTGGAATATTTCCTCATTTCCTAGTAATCCTAAATAGATTCGAATGTAGAAGTCTGCAACCATAATAGTAACTAGTGAAATCCAGAAATAAAGTCCATGATTTTGATTAAGATAATTTATCCAAGAATTTCCAGTCCTCTTAACATAATTTGTACATGAAATACAATCTACATTTCCTCCAATTAAATTTCTTAATGAGTGACATGAAGACACATATAATGTTAAGAATAAAGCATCTACAGTTAGTATAAAGCTTCCAAACCCGAAACCAATTCCATCACCAAAGAAGTAAGACTCAAACGCATGGTACCAGTGAAGTATTGCTAAAATTATTGCTAAATACAAGAAATACCTATGAGAGTTCATGACTATGAAAGGTAGTGCATTTTCTCCATTATATGATTTGATTGGTTTGTCAACAGCACAGCCTGCAGGATTTGCTAGTAAAGATCTGTAGAAGACTCTTCTTCCATAGTAACAAGTTCCTCGAAAACCTAGAGGGGCCCATATGAATAGAAGAGTTGCAGGTAGTGGCCAGAAATCTAGGATACCAGAAGGTATCGCATTAGGTCCTGGAGAAGAAATAGGGCTTACGTAATGAGCTCCATTCTCATTATAGTAAATGAAATCACTTTCATAGTTACCAATAACTCCATGCTCAATTAGTAGCACAGTTATAGTGTATATACCGAACAAGATTAGTATGGACCCCATGATTAATGGCTGAATCCACCATTTATCTGTCCGAAATGTTGCGAAAAACCCTTTTTTCTCCACAGGAACAAAGCAGGGCGGTATGTCTAGTGCGTCAGTACTCAATAATTGTTATTGGCGAATGGGTATTTTTAATATATCATCAAAATACCAATAAACTATTTTATGTACTTCATATATTATTGTTTATATGAAATTACCTTTCATGATATCTTTAATGTTTGTGACTTTGTCTTTCATGGGCTGTCTTGGACCTGAGGATAACCGAACAGTTATTGAGGATGAAAACATGGAAGTTACTAGGTTAATTGTATCAGAGGAGGAGTTAAGCCAATTTCCTTTCTCAGATAATCCAATTCGTAATTTTTCAGTAATTACTCCTAGTGGTTCTACAGAGAGGTTATGGGCAGTTTATGGAACTGAATTATCTGAAGATCATAACTATGGAGGAAATTGTTGTGAACATTACATTACTACAGATCAGGATGGAGTAATTTACAATCTGGGTGGCGAATGGCCGTGGTGGAGTACTGATAGAGGTTTGACATGGACTGAATGGGTTCCTCCAGTAGTTAACAATGATTTAGCCACATGTGAAGAAGGCCAATTAGATCCTACATTGGATCCTGGACTTGGTGAAGGTTCAATTATTCAAGCACCTAATGGAGATTTATTGGCAATGACCTGGTTTCCATATCCTAGTTTGGATGGTGCAGATCAATTTTATGCAATATTGGGAAAGAAAGTTGCTCCAGATCAAATAGACTGGAAATTCTGCTGGAATACCTTCGATAAAGAACCATTTTATGATAGATCATGGCAAGTTCCTATAGTCGGACCTATCAATCCACCTGCCGAGCTACAATCAATCAATTGTCAGTCTAATTGTGAATGGGCAAGTATGGTTGTTTCTAATTTTTGGAGCTATAGTAATCAAGGTTACCAGATAAGTGTTGATGGGTTAAATTACCGGCCATTAGATATTCCAGATAGTGCCTCAAATGAGTGTAATGTAGAGTATGCGCGTTGTGGGCCTGATGTTGAATTTGATCTTCTCTTTGAAGATTTGGGCCCCGAGTGGGATTACATGCAACCTCATAGAGAAATGCGAGCATCCCCAATACCGTCAGGAGGGTTATTATTTCCAAGATGGTTTAGTGATGGTAGTAATTTATTCTTGGATACTGAGTTAACTTGGCATAAACACAATTTACCAAATGATTTGCTATTGCCTTCTAGGAATCTTGTAATAGATAGTTCTGGAGCTTTGCATAGTGTTTCATGTAACATACCTAATCCTGGAGCAAAAGACTGTGATGGCACATTTAATTTAACACACAGTATAAGTTTTGATGGTGGTTATAATTGGACCGAATATACTCATGGTTGGGATGGAGCTGCAGCAGTATCAGATAATACTTTTGAATGGGACTTTCAAGCAGATGGCAATTTAGATCTAGCCGTTATATCAATGAGAGTTCAAAGTTCTAATTTTACGGGAGACGGAAGTGCTAGCGATGTAGATTTAGTATTTCATATTAGAGATTACAGTGAAAGTATGGAAGCAGATTCGTTGACAATAGTAGGTTTAGGTGATTTAGATGCAACGTCTGGTGCAGGCAATGATGTAAGATTTGATTTTACTTCAATGGCTATTCTACCTGACGGTGGAGTTGTAGTAGCTTACCATGATAGCACAGATCCAGCTACAGATCCAATGTTTGCAATTGAGCTGGAATTGCCTGAAGATTATTTTTATTTCATTCAGAATTAATTAGCAACTTAATTTCCTTTGCTCTGTTTCGGAGAGTTACTTCAGAAGTTCCCAGTTCTTTGGCGATTTCGAGTTGGCTTCTACGCACTTTTGTTTTTTTGCAAGCTAAATATATCGATGCACCCAGTAGAGCAATAGGCGAAATACCTTGCCGATATTCACTTTCTTCTACAAGTCTGATTACTTCTTTTGCTTCAGTCTCAACATTTTTTGGTAGAGCTAGTTTCTTAGTAAATTTAGGTAAGAAATTAATACTACTTGAAATGTTTATCTTTAATTTCAGTTTTCTCTTTATCAGGCGATGTAATTTACTTAATTCATTTCGATTTAAACTACTGACATTTGCCATTTCATCTAAAGTAACTGGTAGATTTGCCATCCTGCATGCAGTAAATACTGAGGCTGCAGCTACTTTCGGTGTACTTCTTCCTCTAACTATACCTTTCTTTGAGGAGCTAGAAAATATTTCTAAACCAGATTCCATAATTTTATCATTGAGTTTTAATAATTCAGCAATTCGATTAATTTCCTCAGATGCCAATAAGATATTTTTGCCTAATGAAACATTTGTTCGAACTTCAGTTTGCCATTTTAGCACAGTTCTAGAATTAGTTGAGATAGTAACTTCTTTAGGTTGTTTTTTAACTTCATTTACAGGTTTGTATTTCATCCATTGTGGTCCTGAATCAAAGACTAGACTACAAGATCCACATGACATAATTCCATCACCTTCGGCAATAATTTTCTTATTATCACATTCAGGGCATTTCATTTCCTATATACTTCCCTGCCAATAATTTTAGTTATCCGCATTCCTTTGTTTGGAGCTATTGCTAAGTAGGGATCACTTACAGGTCCGAAAATATTAACGACTCTTCCAATTACTCTTTTTTCAGAATCATAAATCTTTGTGTTCTTCGGCACTTTATTGTTAGTGTTAACAATTGCAAGATTTCGTGAGTTCAAATGTGACACTCTACCAACACACTTCATTAATTTTGCTTTTTTTAACTAGTATTTAAAGTTTATGTTTTTAGATTAGAGAAATTCTTTCCAGAAGAAATTATCATTTCTTGATAGCTCATATTTACTTCTCATAATTCTTTCGTTTCTAACTTTTTCTATTGTAATATTATCATATTGGATATTTGTCAGTGTTAGAAATTCAGGCTTTGCCATAGTAAAATCCACTTTTTCACCATTTAGCCCTCTTTCAATATCCATGAGTTTTTTCCTTCCATTTGTTACATCTGTGGCAGCTCCAATCATTTTCCTTACTTGATGCCAAAGAAAGGATAGGCCTTTAATTTCACAAATAAGAACATCATCACTAGGAATAACTTTGATTTCACGGATAGTTCGCCTTGTATCTACAGTATCAGTATCTAAAATTCTGGCGAAATTTTTAAAATCATGTTTTCCAACAAACATTTGCATCGCTTCGTTGAATAGAGTTATATTTTCTTCATTAAATACATGATATCTGTATTGCCTTTGCTTAGCAATTCTTGGATTAAAAGTTAAGTCAATATCAGAAAAACCAGTTATCCATATGGGGTAACTTTCTAGCTTCTCAATGAAGTCACCTACAAACTCTTTGCATTTCAGGTCAGATGTAGTTGTTATTACATTGCAGAGAGCATTTACTCCCTTATCAGTTCTGCTTGCAAATATAGGATTAGTAGCTCCTAGTTTGTTTATAATTTCTTTTATTATTCCTTCAACGGTTACTACATCAGGTTGTATTTGAGATCCATGAAATTCACTTCCGTGATATGCTATTCTAAATAAATTAGCAAATTTACTCATCAACTAAATTATTTCTTCTAAAGTATCTCCAAGTTTAGCTGGATTGTCAGTAACATGTATGCCCGCTTTTTCCATGGCTCGCATCTTTTCTCTTGCAGTTCCTTTACCGCCTGAGATTATCGCACCAGCATGGCCCATCCTCTTACCAGGAGGTGCAGTTCTTCCAGCAATAAAGCCAACAATAGGCTTCGTTACGTATTCTTTTACATATTCAGAAGCTAATTCTTCAGCAGTTCCACCTATTTCTCCAATCATTATCATCGACTTTGTTTGAATATCATTCTCAAAAGCTTCGAGGCAATCAATAAAGTTAGTTCCATTGACAGGATCGCCACCTATACCAACACAAGTTGATTGTCCTAAACCTTTCTCAGTTACTTGATTAACAGCTTCATAAGTTAGTGTTCCAGATCTAGATATAATTCCAACATCCCCCTTTCGGTGAATATGTCCTGGCATGATTCCTACTTTACTAACTCCAGGAGTTATGAGCCCTGGACAATTTGGACCGATTAATCTTGTTTCAATTGGTTCTAAATATTTTTTAACTTTTACCATATCTAGTGCAGGAATGCCTTCAGTTATTGCCACAATGAGTTCAATTCCAGCATCTGCAGATTCCATTATTGCATCTGCAGCAAACGGAGGAGGAACAAATATACATGAAACATTAGCACCATTATCTACGGCTTCATTAACTGTATTCCAGATAGGTACTCCCAATGTCTCTTGTCCTCCTTTTCCAGGAGTAACTCCACCAATTACTTTAGTTCCGTAATCTAACATCTGTTCAGTATGGAATTGTCCATTCTTGCCAGTAATACCCTGAACAATAACTTTACTCTTAGAATCTAACCAGATACTCATTGTCCACCTCTAACTGCTTTTACGGATTTTCTTGCTCCACCATCCATGTCATCTGCAGTTATTAAATCCAAACCAGATTCAGAGAGCATTTTCTTCCCTAAATCAACATTAGTTCCCGCTAATCTAACGATCAAAGGTACATTTAATTCAATTTCTTTTGCAGCAGTTATTATTCCTTCAGCAATAAAGTCACATCTCATTATTCCACCAAAAAT
>DAEH01000088.1:0-3402 GCA_002497685.1 Euryarchaeota archaeon UBA169 | reverse complement strand
ACTATTCCTTGAGCAAGAACATCACATCTCATTATTCCACCAAAAATATTGACGAAAATAGCTTTGACTTCAGGATCAGATAAGATAATTCTAAACCCTTCAGCCACCTGTTCGGCCGTTGCGCCTCCACCAACATCTAAAAAATTCGCAGGTTCCCCGCCGTGAAGTTTGATAATGTCCATAGTAGACATGGCAAGACCAGCTCCATTTACCATGCAGCCTATTTCCCCATCTAATTTAATGTAATTTAAACCAGCTTTTGTAGCTTGAGATTCAAGAGGCTCTTCCTCATCCAGATCTCTTAACTTTTCTATGTCTCCGTGTCTGAAAAGAGCAGAACTATCAAAATTTATTTTAGCATCAAGTGCTATTATGTCATCATTGGATGTTACTACAAGTGGGTTAATTTCTACAATAGAACAATCTAATTTTAAAAATAATTTGTATAAACTTTTAATAAAGTTACAACAGGAATTAACCTGTTTCCCTTTAAGTCCCAACCCAAAAGCTATCTTCCTTGCCTGCCAGTCACCAATTCCAGTCACAGGATCTGCATAAACTTTCAAAATCTTTTCGGGTTCTTTAATAGCAATTTCCTCAATTTCAACTCCACCTTCTACTGAAGCCATTACAACAGGCAAATCTCTTTCTCTATCAAGTACTATACCTAAATAAAGCTCAGTTGAGATGTCACATCCTTCTTCAACATAAACCCTTCTTACCATAACGCCTTCTGAAGTAGTCTGTGGAGTTACTAAATTTGAACCAATTAATTTATCTGCAGCTTCATAAACTTCATCGGTGGTTTTGCATAAAATTATTCCTCCACCTTTACCTCTTCCTCCAGCATGCACTTGTGCTTTTACAACCCAAATATTGCCTCCTAAAGTTTTGCACGCATTAGCAGCTTCACTAGCATTTGTTGCAACCACACCTTCTAAAGTTTTAACATTATATTCCTTAAAAAGTTGTTTTGCTTGATACTCATGAATGTTCATATTATGTTGCACACAGATTGGGGTTTAATACTCTAAGCCATAATATTTATTATGTAAAGATTTAAATAGAACTCAATCTGGCGCCAATAGTAGGTTAATTATGGCAAAGAAAAATCCAGCACACATGTTTCGTGGGAAGAAGAAGGCTTACACACGTAAGGAATACATTGGAGGAGTTCCAGCTAGTCGAATAACTCAATTCGATATTGGAGATAAAACTGCAGATTTTTCAGTAGAAGTTACACTTTCAGCCAAAGAAGAATGTCTAGTAAGGCATAACGCACTAGAATCTGCAAGAGTTACAGCGAATCGTTATATCCAAACTCATGCTGGACGTGAAGGCTACCATCTTAAGATAAGGACATATCCTCACCATGTTTTGAGGCACAATAAAATTGCACAGGGTGCAGGTGCAGATCGTGTTTCAATGGGTATGAGGAAATCTTTTGGTAGAACTGTTGGTACTGCAGCTAGAGTTAAATCAGGTCAAAAATTGATTACTTTAAGAACTTCAGATGAGTTTGTTTCTGAAGCTAAAGAAGCACTGCGTAAATCTTCACACAAGCTTCCAACGCCATGTAATATTGTGGTAAATCAAAAATAATGGCAGAATTAGTTAAAAAACTAAAATTACCCAAACCGGATGGTTTTCTTTATTTTGTCGAAGATGATTGCTCAGTATGGAAGCATAAAGGTGGACATAAAGAGTTGATTTCTGAAGGTACGAATGAAAGAGAAAAGGGTTATCTCTATTTCATAGATGTCAATGGAGATTTAGCTAGGAGAATTAATCCTCAAGAAAGAGATATTGAAACTAAAGAATTATTTAAACCAGGGACTCAGACAGTAGAGTAATTACCAGAATTTCCACCAAGGCCTGTTAAGGCTTATAGTACTGTTCTTCATTTTTTTTGCAATTTCAGAGTCTCCCTCAGACATTCCTTTCATAATGGCCATATCTAAGCTTCGATATGCTATTTTACCAGCTGGATTTATGTTCATTATTTTTTGAAGTATTTGTGTAGGTATTGAGCTAATTAATTCAAGTCTTTCTTTGTCGAATTGAATATTTGCAGATGCTTGAACACTTTCACCGGTTGCATTTGATAGTAAGTCTGATAAATCAGTTTCATTTTCATTATCTTTTTCCCTAAACCAAGTTGCAAAACCAGATACAAAGACAAATTCGCTAATTATCCATTCAGGTAGAGTACGTATTTCAAAATCTCTCTCAACTTTACCATTTTCTCTCCAATATTTACTAATATGATCAATTATTTTCTCATCTACAGCTTCTTGTAATATTTTATATTCCGATTCGCTAATTTTTATATGTTTGGCTATTTCTTCAGTTATCCAATCAGTCTTACAACAGATGAGAAGTTCATTCTTTGATTCCTTTTCAAAATATTTTTTAAATTTGGGAATGGAAATAATGTTAGATATTTCGTCAGCACTTAGTTTACTTACCTCGATGCATTTTTCAACATTAATTTTTAAATCTAGTATTGACAAATAAAGAATGCCGCAATTCTTTTCGTCGATATTTATCAAAGAATCACTCTCGTCCCCTTTGGAATGCCACTAATGCAATCTTCTAGGTTTTCCAATCCGGTAATCCAACATTCGCATATTTTGGAAATCTCCAATGCACATTGTATTTTATTGACTAAGCCCCCTGTCACGTCAGGCCTATTCTCTTCTTTAAGTATAGATATTCTATCTATGTATTCTGAATCAATCTTATCATAGATTTCTGGATTGTCACCTTCTAAGTTTCCTTTAACAACTCCGGGATAATCCATAACAAAGAAAGTTCTTTTTGGCCGATAAAGTTGAGCCAATTTCAATAGTAATGTGTCTCCACTAAGTATACCCACATTTTTCTTTCCAATATTTACTATGTCTCCGAATGTTATAGCTATTTTACCATTTGAGATTACACTGTCGAATTTTTCTTTTGGGAAACTTTTCAACGCATTATTCTCATCAAGTGACATAGTCTGTGAGGGGATAATACTTTCACATTCCATACCCGTTTTCTTAATTTTTTCAGATAAAATCCTATTCAATTTAAGTAGCTGTTTTCTAGTTTGAAGTATAGCTTTCTTTTGTATTTCCGTTCCATCAATTCCTTTGTCAATATTATGTTTTTTAACAATAGGATGTGCGTATGATCCTGCACCATGAACAATGATAATTTTTTGATCAAATTTTGAAATAATATTTGCGATTTCGCTCACAACATCCAAATGGCATTTTGGAGTTTCACTTTTTTTATCCGTAATAAGAGATCCCCCTAATTTCATCAGTATGATTTCATCAGTCATGACATTCTATAGATTGGCACACAAAAAGGTAGAGTGTGTAATTATATAGGGAATTTTGTGGCAACTGTGGATAA
>DAEH01000061.1 GCA_002497685.1 Euryarchaeota archaeon UBA169 | reverse complement strand
GTAAACATCGAAAGAGTAACCCCCATCATTCAAAGCAGTTTCTACACGGGAAGCTTCAATCCATGGCCCTGACATCCAGTTTTCAGCATCGTCATCCATTAAGAGAACTTTAGCTGCACCTTGATCTTGTCGGGCTGGTGAAAATTTTCCTTCAGCCATAGTTACTGCAATAGGTATTTCTTGTTCATCAAGAGGAGCTGGATTGAATTCACTTACAATACTTACTTCTCCTTCTGACTCGGAAACTATTGCTTCACCAATGGTAATTCCCATGGTTATTTCACTTTCTTGTTCTTCATCATCACCTGCAGATGCCATAGCAGTAAAGCTGCTAAGAGCAAACAGAGCAACGACGAGAATTGCCATCATTTTCCCATAAAGGGACCCTGATTCTGATACGTTTGTATTCATTTTTTGCACACCTTCGCGTTTTGTCCTATTACCTCTTTACCTTATCGGTAAACGGTTACATACCATTGACAAGGTCTTAATAAAAGAATACCCAGTTTTTCAGTAACTAGTATAAAAACTTACTGGTTTGTATTTTGGACATTAATTCGGATTTCTCTTAATGTCAAACACAAATAATGAAGAAGATGGCGAGTATGCATGAACTTCTTTTTTGCCTGTACACTCGTAACCAAATCTAAGATGATCTGATATAGCAAATGAATCCTCTTTGGGCGCAATTAGATAAAGATGTATAACGCCTTCTTCAGCGACTAGATTCATAGCCTTATCTAAGTAAATTAAACTGTTGGTAGGATTATTCATAATTATCCTATCAAATTTTTCGTTCCCAAATACATACTCTTCAAACTTTGAATTATAATAACTATACTGTTTGGAAGATATATCATTAAGCTTAAAATTTTTCAAAGCCCACTTTTTGGCATCAGGGTTTGAATCTAAACTCAATACATTACACCCTTTCTTTGCTAGTAAAATCGAAAAAGGAGCTACACCTGCAAAAGCATCAAGTATAACTTCTCCTTTTTCTGCAAGCGAATATAATCTTTCTCTTTCTGTGGCTAATCTAGGAGAAAAATATACTTTAGATATATCTGCACTAAATTTCACCCCATTCTCTTTATGAATCGAAATAAAATTAGGAACTCCTGAGATAATCTCCAACTCCCTTATTCGAAAATCACCTTTAACTCCCAAATCTACGCACACTGTCCTAATATTCTTGTGAGACAATAGTAAAGCATCAGCAATTTCCACTTTGTGCTTATCTAAATCATCTACTAGCCTTAAAATTGCAATATCACCAAATATATCAAAAGAGCGTGGTGCCATAATTCTTACTTCATTACTCAAATTCGAACGATAATCTCTTGAATGTTTAGTATAACTCACACCATCACATCTAACTATTGTGCCTTCAAATGGAACTGAATCTAGATTTAAAGGCCAGAGCACAAAGCCATCTTCTTTGATAGGCAAATAATCTCCATTCAAATAACCATTAATCTTTAAAAAATCTTTAGCTTCCTCTGCCTTATCTCTCTTAACTCTAAGGTGACTAATCAAGTGAATTCTTATAAGATTCAGCGTCAATTAATGCTGACATCTCTCCAGAAGGTTCCATCTGAACCATCCAACCAGAGCCGTAGGGAGATTCGTTAACTAATTCAGGAGATTCCTCTAACTTTTCGTTAACTGCCGTAATCTTACCTTTAATTGGAGCATAAATATCACTTGCCGCTTTGACTGATTCTGCTACTGCCATGACTTCACCTTGCTCATATTCATCACCAACATTAGGTAACTCTACAAAAACAACGTCAGAAAGTGAATCCTGGGCATAGTCGGTTATGCCTACTTTAACTCCATCTCCCTCGTTAGGGCCAACCCATTCATGATCTGCAGTGTAACTTAAATTCTCAGGTATTTCGCTCATAAGAATGGAGTCTGAATGACGCGCCCTTTTAATTGTTTATTACGTATTGAGATGTTAACAGTAGTCCCAATTGGTAAATCCAAATATGAAAGACCTATACCTCTTTTCAATAATGGAGATAAAGAACCGCTAGTTAGTTCAGATATCTGCGTACCCTCAAAATATACTGGCAAGCCTGGCCTAAGAACTCCTCTCTCCTCAAGTAAAATGCCTTTCAACAATTTATGTCCTTCTTCTTTTTGCAAAAGAAGCTTATCTTTGCCAATGAAATCATGATTCCAATCAATAACCCAAGAATAACCTGATTCAAGCGTAGTTTGTTTTCCGTTAAAATCAGTTCCCGATAATAAATAACCTTTTTCAAGCCTCAAAGTATCTCTTGCACCAAGCCCTATAGGTATAGCTCCCATGTCTAAAAATGACTTCCAGACGTCTAAGCTCTCTGAAATTGGACCCATGATCTCATATCCTTTTTCTCCAGTATATCCAGTTCCACTTATTATAAGATTTCCAATCTCCAGTAGTTTAAATGGAGTAATTGATAAGTTGAATTGTTGACGTAAAAGCCTAGGAGCTTCTGGACCTTGTACTGCAAAACAAAAAAATTCATCTGATTTATTATCAATAGATACCTCAAAATCTGCGGATTTCAAATTTAACCAATCATAAATTTTTGTAACCATAGACGCATTAGGAACTAGCATATAACTATCATTTGTAAATGTGTAAACTATAGTATCGTCTATTATTTGACCATTATCATTAAGAATATGGCAATAACGACAATCTCCATTAGATAGTTTACTTACATCCCATGTCGTTATGTAAGATAAGAATGATGAAGCATCACGGCCGGAAACAAAGACCTGACCCATATGTGAAACATCAAATATTCCAACTCTCTCTCGGACGGTATTATGCTCAGATACAATACTTGTATACTGAATGGGCATATGCCAACCTGCAAAATCAACCATCTTTGCACCCAACTTTTCGTGCTCATCATGCACACATGTTTTAGATAAAGACATTAGGTTTCAATAGAATAGGATGAATAAGGACTGGGGCGGCAATCTTATTATAGGAACTCTTGTCGAGAGAACTGTGGTCAATGATAATGAAGATGCTAAATCTGTTGATGAATCTACTTTAAAGGAAGAAAAGAAAACTGAAACAGAAAAGGAACCTGAAACTAAAAAGAAACCTGTAACAAAAAAAAAAGGCGGAACTAAAAAGAAAAAAGGTAAGGGCCATACACCTGAACCAACTGAAAATATAAGAGTTACACTACCCTATAAACCAAAAGGGGAAATGTTTGCCGTTGCAGAAACTTTTCAAGGAGGTTCAAGGCTTCAGTTAATTTGTGAGGATGGTAAAAGGAGAATGGGAAGAATACCTGGTAAATTAAGAAGAAGAATGTGGGTTCGTGAAAATGACTTGTTAATAGTCGTCCCATGGTCATTTCAAGATACTAAAGCTGATGTAAAATTCAGATATACACCTACCCAAACATCAAATCTAAAAAGAAAAGGCAAAATACCTGAAATTTTAGATATCTACTAATAAATGCAAGGCAGAACCGAAGTACTAGATAGAAAAATAGGGAGAATAAATGCAACTTATGGCCAAGACTGGAAAAAAACTATCGATGATGTATTTGATGAAGTTACATTAAAAAATTTACAGCAATTGATTAGTCAAGGAATTATAAGTACTATTGAAAATGTGATTGCTACAGGCAAAGAAGGTAATGTATTCAGAGCTAGAACTATTCGTGGAGAAAATAGAGCTGTAAAAATATATCGGATAAATACTGCAACTTTCAGAAAATTAGAAAAATATATTGAGGGAGATACTAGATTTAAAAATAGCGGAAATAGCCCTCGGGAAAGAATATTCACTTGGGCTCAAAAAGAATACAAAAATTTACACTCCATGAGGGCTGCAGGGGCAAACGTTCCTAAACCTTACCACGTTCATAAAAATATAGTAGTAATGCAATATCTTGGATGGAGATTTAGACCATATCCTACAATTAGAGAATTGCCTCCTAAAGAACCTGAAAAATTTTTATTAATGTTGAAAGAATCAATCAAATCTTACCGTAATCAAAAACTTTCGCATGGAGATCTAAGTGAATATAATATCATAAATCGAAGAGAAGAACCTTTCATAATAGATGTAGGACAGGCAGTACCTGATAGTCATCCGCTTTATTCACAATTACATGAAAGAGACATGAAAAATTTACACCGATTTTGGAAAAAATATATCCCAAATATAAAAAAAGAGGAATTCCAAATATGAAATATGTCAGAATTCCCTCCTCGAGAGTAGGAGCTGTAATCGGACCTGGAGGAAAGACTAAGAGAAAACTTGAAGAACTGAGTGGTTGCGAAATTTCCATAGATTCTCAGGAAGGATTAGTTGAAATCATTAAGGGAAATGAAAAAGATGCTTTGAAAAATTTGCAAATAATAAATACTGCAAAAGCTATTGGAAGAGGATTTAGTCCTGAAATTGCATATCAATTAATTGAAATGGATTATTATTTTGAAATCATTGATATTCGAGACTACGTCGGAAGATCAAAGAAGAGATTAGGTACAATAAGGGGGAGATTGATTGGGAGAGGAGGTAAGACGCGTCACATCATAGAAGATATGACTGGATGCAATCTTGCCATTCAAGGCCACACAGTTAGCATAATTTCAGATTTAGATGGATTGGAAGCTGCTAAAGTAGCAATATCTATGGTTTTATCAGGTTCTGAACATGGGTCAGTCTACAAATATTTAGAAGGTTTTCGAAGAAGAATGCACTGATTTTTTTAGGTGTTTGATAAAGGTTACTACTTAATTTTATATATTTGCCCTTTGTCCGCGAAATATAAATTTTTGCAGACTGCTGTAATAATGACGTGATGTGAAATAATGGAAAACGAAATGTACATGAAAGAAAATCAATATGCAAGCTATAGCAATATCTACAGCCTAAGTGGAGTGAAACAATGAAAGTTACTTTCCTAGGCGTTGGAGAAGCTTTCGATGAAAATAACACCCATACATGTATCTTAGTGGAAGCTGCTGGAAGAAGAATGTTGGTAGATTGTGGTGCAACAGCACCTCCTGCTGTATGGCATCAATCTAAGAGACCCGATTATCTAGATGGAATCTTTATTTCACACTTTCATGCCGATCACGTATTCGGATTACCTGCTCTTATGATGAGAATGTGGGAAGATGGTCGAACCAGACCTTTCTACCTATTCGGACCTGTTGGAACTCAAAGAAATGTTGAAAGATTAATGGAAGTAGCATACCACGGAATGGTAGCAAATCTACCATTTACACTAAGATTTAGAGAATTACAACGATCTCACAGGTGGGATGATTGGAATCTTAGAGTTGTAAATACAAGACATACCGTTCAGAACTTAGGACTAAGACTAGAGGCTGGAAGTCCAACAAAAGTTTTCTGCTATTCTGGAGATGGAATGTTTACACCTACGGCCTCAAAACTATATACTAATGCTGATTTATTGGTGCATGAAGCATACACTAGTGATGGTACTGTGAAGAATCCTAGAGGTGAAACTATAACTGTCGGTACGAAGACACACTGCTCTTTACAACAGTTGGAAAGATTAGATGATATGGCAAGGCCAAAGAAAATGGCATTGATACATTTAAATCGAAAACTCAGAGAAGAGAAAAAAGATATTCTTAAGAAGTACAGGCAAAGAAGATGGATTATGCCTGATGCTGGCGAAGTTATCGAATTGTAATGCATAAACTAGTACAGATTATAAGATTCGAGTCTGCAAGAAGGTTGCCTAAGGTTCCAGACGGACACCCTTGTAAGAATGTTTACGGATTAGCATTCAAACTAGAGATTCATGTTGAAGGTGAAATGGATACTGAGACTGGTTTTGTGATTGATTTCGGCCACATAGAGAAGTATGCAATCAAACCTATATACAAAGTAATCGATCATAATTACTTAAACGATATTGAAGGTCTAGAGAATCCTACTAGTGAAGTTCTAGTAAAATGGATTTGGGAAAAATTGTATGACCAATTTCATATGTCATGGAATCAAAATGAGAGCAACGATCACAAACCTTTCTGTAACTTAACAAAATTGGTACTTTGGGAAAACGAAGTCTCAAGAGTAGAGTATGATGGTTCTGGCACAGATTATCAAATGTAAACTAATTTTTTCGCCTAAATAGTGAAATTATTGTAATAAGCATAATAATTAATGAAAAACTAACAAAATTTAGTGGACTCTCTTCTGAGGCAAAAGATTCTTCGGATAAAGTAACAACTACTTGAACTGATTGCTCATCATACTCTCCCTTAGAATCTTCAACTCTCAAAGTTATTACATGTGTGCCCTGAGAAAGAATTGATTCACCAATTGTGTTAGAAGTTCGCAATATCTCTCCATCTAAACTGCTATACCATATAAATTCAAGTGAATCTCCGTCCGGATCATTAGAACCTTGTGAAGAGAATTGTATCATTTCATCGTCTCTAAACTCATCACCAGATTTTGGAGAGAATATCTTTGAGATTGGAGGATTATTAACTGGCTTTTCTTTAACATTTATAGTAATTGAATCTCCAGAAGAAGAACGTGCACCCTCATCATCTTCAACATTCAAAACAACGTCAAAATTACCAGATTCTTCAAAGTAATATTCTACCCAAGATGTTTCGCTCCAGTCAGTCTGCCGTCCATCTCCAAAATTGAATTGATATTTAACTACTTCTGAATTATCTGTTGAACTGTTTCCCGAGAAAATAATCTTGTCTCCAACATACAATTCATCAAGGTTTGAAGTCAAATATGCAGTAGGCCTACGGTTTGAACCCTCATTTGTAACTTCAATATCTATAGAAAAAATTGAAGAGTAAGTATAACCATCAAATGATCTAGCTTGAATAGTATATCGACCATTCAAGTCGCTACTAGAATTCCAAGACCAAACCCAACTCTCAAATCCATTAGCCCTTTCCCAATCATTAGGCAATAATCTTACTTCCACATATTCTAAATTAACATTATCACTAGCACTTCCTTTAACAACTACAATTCCCGAAACTATTTCATTCTGATCAGGTTCATTAATGAATACAAGAGGTTGTTGTTGATCCAAAAATTCAGAAACTGTGACATCCATTGAAAAATAATTATTAGATTCGACTTCATCTTGTGGAACTATCGAAACTATCTCAATTGATAATTCACGGTCTCCTTTTACTGCGACCCATACAGTTTGGACATTGAAAGCCTCGTTTGAATTCAATTTCTGATCAATCTTTACGGAATCAAAAAGTTCATCATTATCATAAAAATTCAGCTCATATTCTCTGGCCGGACCTGGTCCCTGGTTAACAACACGTGCTGTAATTGGTACTTCTTGCCCTTCCAGAATATCATCTGAAATTATCACTTCTTCAATGTAAAGATCAGGTAAATCTGTAAACGAAGCTATTGTAAAATTCTTTGTAATTCCAAACATGTCGTTAATGGAGTAATAAACGGTCAATGGTATGGCTTCATCTGTTTCTGGAGCCTTAACATCAAACTGAAAACGAGGAAAGCTATCTATTGCACTACCTGCTGAAACTGATCCTGTAAAATTGAAATTAGCCTCTAACATCCATTTACCATTTTCTTCATAAACTGGATTCATGCTAATTTCTGAAGTGATTCCTGAACCTTCGCCAGAATCAAGAGAAAAAGTGTCTGGTTTTGGCCAATTACTTGAATACGTAGCTAAAATGTTAACTCTGTCTGGCAAATCATTTCCTTGAATAAAATTATTAACTGTACCACCATCTTTTCCTCTATTCGTATATTCTGTCTTAGTGTACGTCACTGAAGCTTCAAAAGTTTCGCTCATTTCTGACTGAATCCCCGTATTTCCAGTTAAATCAGTACTTTCTAAATTCATAGAACGTGAAACTGCACCTACCAAATCTACTGTTCCCCACCCGTAACAATTATTAGGAGAAAAGAGTTCTCCGCAATCAACGTCTAAAGGAACCTTATGATCACTTGTTTCTCTAAGAATCTGCTTTACATAATCTGTACTTGATGTGGGACTAACATTTGGGTTAGATTGAATCATAAGTGCAGCTACTCCTGCAACATGAGGCGTTGCCATGGAAGTTCCAGAATAAGACACATAGCCATCACCAGAATTGGCTTGGGCCGACATTATAGCGCCTCCTGGAGCCATAACATCAGGTTTCATTCTGCCATCTCCTGTAGGTCCACGGCTAGAATATATTTCTCTAGAATGGTCATCATTAACTGAACCTACTGTTATTGCTTTGACACTATCTCCAGGATATGATACTGAACCTGGGTGTGCAGCTAAACCTAAATTGCCATTACCTATTGCCACTACTGTAACAATACCTGCTTCAACAGCAACATCTAATGCTTGTGAAATTGAAGAACCTCCATTATTAGTTGCACCGGGAATAACGATAGGACCTCCTAATGAGAGTGACATTACATCAATTGAAAATCTATCCTTGTTTTGTATTGTCCAATCAACGGCCCTAAGTAAATCACCTTCATCACCAGAACCCCCATCTAAGGCAATAACGCCTACTAAGTTAGCTTGAGGGGCAACGCCGGCATATTGTCCGCTTGAACCTCCCGTTCCTGCAGCTATACCTGCACAATGAGTACCGTGGCTTCCAGAGTCATGAGGTTGTTCATCGGGGTATTCCTGATCTGTGTTTGCATTATAAAATCCAAGCATACCATTTGAATCAATAGCTATTTTTGGATCATAAGTTGAAGATATATCATCTAAATCATCCAATGATTCATGGTCAAAATCAACTCCCGTATCTAATATTGCTATAGTAGTATCCTCGCCCTTAAATCCAAATTCATCCCAAATTTCACTAGTACCTATAGATTCTACACTATTATCTAGAGTAGGATAAAAAAGAACATTTGCTTCTAACCATTCCAAATCTGGTAAATAAACGGTATCCGGAATCTTTTCAATATCAATAATAAATCCAAATGTATTAAATCTATCAAAGCTAGAAGTAATTACTCCACCCATACTTGTTATAAAATCATGATGGCTAGAATCCAAATTAGAAACTCTAGCAAATAGATCAAGTTTGCCTTCCGGAGATTCAACTAACCCCAATTCCTCTGATAATGTAACATCTGCGTATACAATTTCCAACCTATCATCTACTAAATGAACGTGAGTAAGAGGTATTGGCCTAATTTCTTCTGATGGTTGAGCGAAAGGAATAAACAAATTTAACAAAAAAATTGCAAAAAATATCTGTGCTATGACTCGGGACAAGGAATGCTCATTAGGAATCCATTAAAAGAATATGGCGCCCAGGCTGGGATTCGAACCCAGGTTTGAAGCTCCGCAAGCTTCCGTGATTCCAAGCTACACCATCCGGGCGCAGATTGCTAAAAACAGCCTTTCTTAAAGACCACATACCAACATATATCTTATATCGACATCTCTTTTTAAAAAATTATGACTCAAGTTACTATTATCATGGGATCTGCAAGCGATAGGCCTATTGCACAAAAAGCTGAAAAAATATTAAAAAAGTTCAATATTACTTTTGAAACCTTTGTGGCATCTGCACATCGAACACCGGCAAGAGTTGTGGACGTTATTGAAAAGTCAGAGGCTAAGGTTTTCATTGCTTTAGCAGGACTTTCAGCTGCTTTACCTGGCGTTGTAGCAGCTCACACCCTAAAACCAGTCATTGGAGTTCCATGCACCTCATCCAGCTCGCCTGCAAACTTAGATTCTCTGCTTTCAGTAGTCCAAATGCCTCCTGGCGTCCCTGTAGCTGGAGTAGGACTTGGTCGTGGAGAAAATGCCGCATTACTTGCAGCTAGAATTTTAGGCCTTTCTGATGAACGTGTAGACAATATGCTTGTGAGCTATAGTAAGGAACTGGAACAAAAGACAATAGATTCAAACTAAATTCTAAATCTATATCTCTCACTACAAATTAAGCAAGTAACTATTCGCCATCCTTTTTTAGAAATTCTAAAACGACTGTTACTACCATCATATTTAGAATTACAATTACGGCAAAACCTCAGCTTCTGCAATTTATCTAAACGCTGATTATATCTTTTACCTATAAGTTTAACAAAAGTTATGCATTTCTGAGGATTAATATTAGATTCAGATCTATTAGAATTAATCAGTGTTAATAAAATATTAATTCTATCTCTAGCAAGCTTTTCCTGGAATTTTGAACGCCTGCCACGTCTTCTAGACATAAAACACCCATTCGGTCCTTTTTTTAACACCCTCCTTTAACTAAAATAGTGAATGTTTAATGACTACTTTAGCTGGGATACGCCATGGGAACTCTATTTTCATGCCTTAATTTTTATTCCAATCGTTCAAAGATTGATTTTTTTGGGAGAACCTGCATTAAAAGCAATTCAAATTCATGGGCATCATTTAAAATGGTTATTTGAAAGATTAAAAGAAATTCCAAAAGGATACTCCATAGCTGCAAAATTCACTGTAGGTTTATTAGTTCCTGCAACTATTGCTCTAATGAGGTTTGTTATTTTTGAACCTGAAGATGGTGTTGTAGAATTCTTCGATTTAACAATAACTCCTCCAAACTGGGAAAAAACTCCAAATTGGCAAATAGCATTAATTATTGTATTTTTTGTAGGACACACTTATCTAGATTGGAGAAGAGTATGGGATACGAGAAACTTAGCTGTAAAGCTAATAAGTGTAGATGTTCAAAAATATAGGCCAATGGTTGACCGAATGTTGCAAATGGGTGATTGGTTGAAAAATACAAGAGATAAAGGTAGCGAAGCTCTTCCTCACGAGAGAGTGGCAAAGTTCGTGGGTTTCTTTGCGGGAAAAGTTGTAGATACAACGAACACAGTTGTAGACAAAGTAATGGAGATGCCAAACAATTATGCTGGAAGATGGATGGCTGTAAACGTTGCTTTTGGGATGGCATTTCATCTAATGCCAATAGCCTTTATGTTTTTGTTAACAACCACATATGAATGGAATCTATAATTCGCTAATAATATTTTTAACTTGCTGTTTAAGATCTGCTAGAGTTCCACTATTATCTATGTTATAATCTGCAAGAATCATCGTCTTTGATAATTGTTGTTTATTTGGGTCATCATTATTTTCCTCTTGCTTTTCCTGCTCTACAAATATTTCCCAAGAATCTGTATCGCCTATTCTACTTCTAGAACAAAGTCTCTCATACCTTAATCTTGCATCTGCATCAACTGCTATCAACATAAATTCATGAGACGATGACTTCTCTCTAAGAGAATCCACTTCTAAGGGGTTACGGATTGAGTCTACAATATGATTATTTTCCGAATTTAACTTGCCTATTAATTTATCTGCTAAGACTCCAGGTCCGCCTTCCTCTCTAAGCTTATTACCTATTCCAATTAAATTTTCTCGTGTCTCTTCTCTATTCAATAATTTAAGCTCATCACGCAATGTATCTGACAATGAATGATAAACAAAACCTTTTTCCATTAAAATATTTGCTACAGTTCCTTTCCCTGCTGCATTTTTACCAGTTAAACCAAATATGATCAAATTTAAATATTATCAGAAATCTGATCCCTCTCTATATTCTCCAAAAACACCTCTTAAAACATCACACATTTCTCCAAGTGTTGCCTTTGCTTTTGCAGCCTCAATGAAATGTGGCATCAAGTTATCATCACCTTCTGCTGCCTTCTCAATTGCAACAAGACTGGCTGAGTGACGACTTTTATCTCTATTAGATCTTAAATCATTCAGTCTTTTACATTGTCTATCAAATCCATCAGGATCCATTTCTAATATTGGTATCTCAACGGGTTCATCTGAAGTAAATTCATTAACACCTACTACAACACGTTCTTTATTATCAATTTCTTGCTGATATTTGTATGCTGCCGCCGCAATTTCCTTCTGGAAAAAACCTTTTTCGATTGCAGACACTACTCCACCCAATGATTCAATCCTATCAAAATAATCTCGAGCTTGCCTTTCCATATCGTCTGTAAGCCATTCAAGGTAATAACTTCCACCTAAAGGATCTGCCACATTTGCTACACCTGATTCATGAGCTATAATCTGTTGAGTTCTAAGAGCTATTTGAACTGCTTTTTCTGAAGGTAAAGCCAACGCTTCATCCATTGAATCTGTATGTAAAGACTGTGTTCCTCCTAAAACTCCAGCCATAGCCTGTATAGCAACTCTAACAATATTTATTTCAGGCTGCTGGGCAGTTAAACTACAACCTGCTGTTTGTGTATGGAATCTTAAAGTCAAGCTACGTGGATCTTTAGCACCATATTTGTATTTCATATCTCTAGCCCAAATTCTTCTTGCTGCCCTATATTTTGCTATCTCCTCAAAGAAATCATTATGTGCATTGAAAAAGAAACTAAATCTTGGAGCAAAATCATCAATGTTAAGCCCTCTTTCAATGGCCCAATCGGCATAAGCATAACCATCTGCTAAAGTAAAGGCTAGCTCTTGGACTGCTGTTGAACCTGCCTCTCTAATATGATAACCTGAAATAGAAATTGTGTTCCATTTAGGCATATTCTTAGTGCCGTATTCCACAGTATCTGTAACCAATCTCATTGAGGGATTTGGTGGGAAAATATATTCCTTTTGGGCTATATATTCTTTAAGAATGTCATTTTGAATAGTTCCCCCAAGATTGGCTTTTGGTATGCCTCTGCCTTCTGCATTTGCAATATACATTGCCCATGTCATAGCTGCTGGTGAATTAATTGTCATGGAAGTCGTTACTTTGTCAAGTGGAATATCATTGAACAAAATAGACATGTCTTCTAAACTACTAACACCAACCCCACACTCTCCAAATTCTCCTGCAGCCATTGGGGAATCACTATCATATCCGTATAATGTTGGTAAATCAAAAGCTGTACTCAAACCGGTTTGACCCTGACTCAACAAATATTTGAATCTTTCATTCGTTTCTTCTGCAGAACCATAGCCTGCAAACATACGCATAGTCCATAAACGACCGCGGTACATTGTAGAATGAATACCTCTTGTGTATGGAAACTGACCTGGAAAGGATACATCATTCTCATAATCTAATCCTAAATTGTCTAATGGAGTATACAATCTATCCACTTTTTGACTTGAAGTCGTCATAAACTCTTTGTTTCTTTCAGGGCGTTTAGCCAAAGCTGGTTGTAACACATCTTCAACCCATTTATCATAGGCTTTATTGTAATCTGAATTCTTTTCTTGTGAATTTTTAGAAGCATCTACATTCTTTGGCATTTTTTGCGATTATCTCCAGTAAATAAGGGTTTACTGCCAACAGTGAACTATATATCCTTAGCATCATTAAAACAATGTCAGGAGGTGGAGGGCGACCGACGGCCTTAGGCTGAGGAAAGTCCCCTCTCCATGAGCAAGGCAGCCGTAAGGAATCCGAGAGGATTGGCAATGCAACAGAAACGACACAGCCCCACTATAGGAATGATCGTCTCGGACGTGACGTCAGTGGTGGATTTGATGAAACGAGTACCCCTGCCGGAGCAATTCCAAGTAACCGCGTCGACCTGCTCGGGAGCGGTAGGTAGGAAGCAAAGCTAAATGTCGCCAACCATTTTGGTTAACAGAAAGGGGCTTACTCCCACCACCTGACGTTATTTCTCCATTAGTTTTAAATAAGGATTTCGCAAGCCGCGAAATATCATGGCAGCAGATTATACTGACGAACCAAATTGCACGCAAAAAGGCACAGGATGGGTTTCCTTTGAGCCAAAGCTAAAAGCTAGAAAAGTAATTCGAATAAAAAGAAAAGGTAAGAAAATTAATCGAAGTTTTTAAAAACAAAAAAACTTGATAGTATACCAGCAAAATCAAATAACATATCTGCTACAGAACTGTGTCGACCTTCGACAAAACCTTGATGAAGTTCATCAATGCAAGCCATAGAAAATCCTAACACAATAGTAAAAAAATATATTCCCTTCACAGTAAATATATTCCTTTCAGTCAATGTCAATTGTATTAACAAACCTAAAATAAAAAATTCTACATAATGGAAAACTTTATCTAAGTTAGAAAAAGAACTAGTAGTCTCTGGTATATTCTCATTAGGCATGTGGCTCAGTAAACTAATGGCTAATAGATAAATAATCGTAAATTGAGTGTATTGCAAAATAATAACTACAATTTACCCTGCCTCATTAAATTTAAATCATCTAGATCATATGAATCAAAATTATTAGGAGGCTCACCATCTAATTGATTATAAAGATCTTGACTTTCAATTGCCCAATACATTACTGATTCTTCATTGTTAGAATGATTAGGGTGATCTGGATCTTCATGGTCATGTGGAGAGGTATATCCATTGTTTACCAAACCAAGAAGATGACCGTACTCATGAACTAATACTGCCTTTTCAATGTCTTGCGCAGAAATTAAAAGAAAAGCTGCATCTTCTATTTTTTCTTGGAACATAACAAAAGAAGAACCTTTGTAGGCTAATCCTAAGGTCTTATCATTATCCTCAAATTCACCATTAAGATATAATATGTAAATAACAAATTCATCACCACTCTTATACCTTTCACGCTGCAAATTTTCTATTTCTATTATTTCTTCAAGTGAATAACTGTCATCCGTACTTCCAAAACTATTTTGACTAATAGTTACAGACGTTTTATCTGTTACTTCATTTATTCTTTGCCGAAGTAAATCAAGAGCCTCGGAACTAGGTTCATTATCTGAAACATAACTTATTTCAATATGTAATTTTGAATATTTACCATTCTGAAGAATCTCATATCTACAATCACCAACACGATTATCACAAGAAATTAAATCTTCCTTGAGACTATCTAAGCAGCCTGCCGAAGCCAATATCATAGATACCATAAACAATGTTATGTTTCGCATAAAAACGTATTAAACATACCCAATTAAAAAGTTATTAATTCAATATATTGGACCAAGAACTAATCTAGGATCTGGGTATTTTTCAAGTGCGGATTTTCGTTCCTCTTTTGAAACTACACCCGGTAAATCATGTGTTTCAGGCTCAACAAGAGATAATTGGAAATGTAAATGGGGATCCCAACCACCATTTTCTTCTTCGCTACCAAAATGACCCAATATTTCTCCTTTTTCAAAAAAATGACCCTGTATCTTGCCTCTAATGGACTTCGAATCAAGATGGCCGTAAAGTGCCCAAAATTTCTTACCTCCAATTTTATGCTCTGTTATTACTACATTTCCATAATCGCCAGCTTTTGGATTATATCCAAAATTATGAATCTTGCCATCCATAAAGGCCATACAAGGCGTTCCGATTGGACCTCCTATATCTACACCTACGTGAACATTACGTATATTTTTGAATAATTGTGTAGTATACATATTAGGCCTAAGTTCATCATATTTTCCTATTGAAAAATCACTTCCTTTAGATTCCCAATTACCTTTTGTCAAATCTAAAATTTTATACTCATCAGGTAGATTTACTATTGGATGAAAAGATTCTTCACTCCAATTAATCATTTTAGGTGAACTTCCTCGGTTAAAAAGATTAACTCATTATTGCTTTTTTTAACTACTAAACAACCCTCTTCAGATATAGACTCAACAATCCCACTCTCACCATCCCAATTAACTAATTTACCAATTAAAAAATCATAAGATAAGAACTTGTCAATTATTTCAGAATCATCACATTTCATGAAATACTTAATTTCCTCAGTTAACTCTTGAACAAAACACAACTTATCAATATGATAACCTAAATGTTGCAAGTTAGTTGAAGTAGCCAAATTAGGCTTATTTTCTATATTTATTCCCAAACCTACTATGGTACCTTTAGATTCTGATTGACATATAATTCCGCCTAATTTTTTTCCATTCACTAATATGTCATTTGGCCATTTTAATTTAACGTCTATATTCTTTCTACCTAGAGTCACTGCAACAGATACTCCAATTACAAGAGGCAGTAACTTCCTATGAGGTAAAATTAGAGAATAATATAAACCCCCGAAATCAGATTCCCATACCCTACCTCGTCTTCCAAAACCCTTCGATTGACTCAGAGAGATTATTGAATCAAAATCCTTATTCTTAAAATGTGAAAGCCAAGTATTTGTTGAATTTATAGTATCTACTAAATTTATCAAATAAAGGCCCCTAAATCCATCTGCTTAATTTGTTCATTTTCTAATGTTTCTTCAATAGAACTAAATGCTAATTCTAACCTTTGTTTGATAAATTTTCTTGAACCGTATGTTTCAGCTATTTCACCAGCTATTTTTCTATATTTGGCAACCGAAGCTGGAGATATATTTAGTTGAAGTAAACCACCACATACACAAGTATCTTTCAATGGAGGTCTTCTATATTTAGTATTACACTTTTTACATCTGACTCCTTGAGTGGAGAATGAACGAAGATTTCCTATTATGTCTCTAATAAAATGCTTCTCAATTGTTTGTTCAGCTACATAAGTGGCATCTGAAGCCCTTGTTTTCTTAGCTAATTCAAGAGATGCTATTGCCTTGCTTTTCATCGAATCCAAAGTAACATATCGTGATTCATTAGGGCCTAAATTAATATCTGATGATGAGTGTGTAAATGAATAACCCTCATATTGTTCTGGACTTTCTAACCTTTTGGAAACAATATCAAGATATTCAAGTACTTCTGTAGGGTTAGAACATTTCTCAGAATGTTCGTAAAATTCCAAAGGATATTCTGAATTTAACTCAACATTATGGGCTTCACTATCTATTTCCGTTGGATCTATTCGTGTGGACAGAACCCTTGGAATATCCATAGTACCTCCTCTTGTTGTAGGCACAAAACTATCTGAAAAATTAAGAAGACCATCAAGTAATAGCATTATTGAGTCCTCATCCCCATCACAATTTCTTCTCTTAGCTGCATGAAGAAAAGGATGACCGTATTGAGCTTTTGCAGACGTGAAACCTATTAACCTAGTTAGAACGCCAGCTGAAGTATGTGGACTCAAGCAAATTAAAAGATTACCTATTAATTCATGCATATCTGAATTTGCATTTACATCATAAAATGGCTCAGAATCATAGAGTCTTACTAATTCATCATTAACAAAATTTGCCACTTTGATGAGCCAAGGGCCTGAATGTTTTGAAACAATCAAGTCTTGAACTTTTAATTCCAAAAGTTGATCTACAGATTCCAAAATATTTCCATATGTGTCTTTGCTATATCCTAATTCTAGTGCTTTTTCAACAGATAAACCAATCTCTCTTGGATAAAAATGAGTAATAGGCAAATCAATCATATCATACCTAAGTGTTCCGTCTTTGTAAACTCTTAAATCATATTTTGAACGAAGTATTCCCTTTTCTAAAGCTTCCGGAATCTTAGGTCCTGACTTTAATTCTTTAATTCCCTTTACTTTAGGTAGAATCCCCACTTTTGTATTATTCATAGCCTTTGTCACTATCTCAGATACATCTACTACCCTCTTTCTTGCATCCTCTTTAACCATAGTTAATGAATTGCAGCATCTTAGAGTTATTGTCTCCTTGTTACACTTTTTACAATATCTTAATTGAGTTACCATTTCAATAGAACCTAACTTACCTTGAGTAAAGCCCCTACGATAGGGCCTTTCTTTCAATGCAGTATTAATTAATCTCTGATTTCCACCAGAATCTCCCAAAGGAAACAAAACATGAGGAGGAGGTTTTAGCCTACGCTCATTAGCCTTTTCAGGACGACCCATGCTAGCTCCTATTCTTGTAGGTGATTTACATTTAACCAAAACTTCTGATAATTTAGATACCAATGTTAATGACTCCTCAGAATCTACATCAATCTTTTTAAGTGATAAAATACCATTTACATTGTCTATACCTAACAAAGTAATCAGTGGTTGATGACCATCATCTAAAACTATCGAATTATCTTTAACCTCGAAGAAAATGCCAAGTTTGATGAATATTTCTTTATAAATTTGTGAAAAACTATTCTTAATTACTTCTGAACCATTACGCACAAGTTGATTACGAAGATCAATAATTTCTTTAGAATCTAAATCGGCCCAATTAAATGTAAATTTAGGATGCAACGGTAAATCATTATTTTTACAAAAATTATAGATTGAATCAAAGGTAAAATCTCCTTTGTATTCTGCAATTCCCTTAGATTTAACCACCAAATCCCACCATTCATCACACCATCCTGATGGCTGTAATGGATGATTATTTTCTAAAAATTCTCCTACTGGAATTAAAAGTTCTCCTAAATCAACAATCTCCTTAACTTGATCAACTACTTTCAAAGCCTCATTATAATTATCAAGTCTAGTAAACTTACCATTGTGTAATATTACTGATGGACCCTCTATTGTATCACAAGGAGTAGAGGCTGTAGCCTTACCTGGTAATTGAAGCTTTAATTGAGTCCCAATCGCCGCAAATGAATCAAGAATTAGCATCGTTGAAGGATTCAACGACATTGAAGCCAAACCTGCAGTTCTTGAGCGGCCGTATCGTAATCTAAAACTTCCTGGCTTATCTGGAAATGCAAAAATAGGTCTCCCTGCTAAAACATCTTTCAAATATTTATGTTCTTTGACATTACCTGAAGCTGATTTACGCTTTTTTTCAGTATAAGTTCTCAAAAAATCCCAACCACTTATACCCAATTTATCTACGTGCTTCAATACTTTAGCAGCTTTGAGACAAAGACCCTCAGCTAAAACAAGACAAGCTCCACCTCTTAATGAATTAGTCTCAACACGAGGTAAATCACGATTACCTGCAACTTCAAGTTTATCAGTTCTCTCTCCCGTGACACAAATCGGACAAGACGTCACAATTGTGTGTATCTCTTCTGGACTCGGAACATACTGCAAATTTACGGCTCTCTTGTAAAGTGGAATCTCTTCTTTATATCTTTCAATTTCAGCA
Organism: Euryarchaeota archaeon UBA169; assembly: GCA_002497685.1. Classification (GTDB taxonomy): domain Archaea; phylum Thermoplasmatota; class Poseidoniia; order MGIII; family CG-Epi1; genus CG-Epi1. The sequence continues at coordinate 1,090 of DAEH01000061.1, read as the reverse complement.
GGTGTTGGAATATATGGATCTAACCCTAATTCTCTTCTAACAACGTCAGCTATTAGAACTGATAATGCCTGAGCAGTCCCTCCGGCTGCACGTATAGGTCCTGCAAAATATATAGAAGCACATTTTGTATTATTGCTATTCTCAAGTGTACTTACTTTGACTACACCCTCTGTTGGAGCCACTAAAACTCCTTCAGTAATAATTGATAATGATGTTCTAACTGCCTGCTCTAATGCTTTCTCTAACCCTATTTCAGACTTGAGCTTTCCAGCAAGCTCTTTCGCAATGATTAAGGCCGTAGATTCTCGATCGTTTTCTTCTGACACTTCCCTTATTCTAGGCGCTATACCTTCAGGACCTACCTGTGCCTCTACTCTTTCAGCTAAATCTTTAGCTCGAGGTATCTCTGGTGAGTCGGAAGGGTCAAAACCTGCTTTCCTAACTTTTTCAACTAATGTATAACAAGTATCTGCTTTTTTTTCCAAATCCTCAAAATAAGCCTGCATGTCATCAGATGCTATCAATACCACACATACACATAGGACACCTATTATTATTCTATTTGCTAAAAATATTAAGCGCCGTAGCTATCAATGTATATTGTACGATATGCAGAAGAACTTGCCCGAATACCTGCAAACATTATAGCAAAAGAAAGAAATACAAATATAGCTCCTGCTAATAATCCAATATTATGATTATAAAGCATCACTGATGCTGGTAAAATAAGTAGAATTGAAGAAAAAAATGCTGAAGTACCCATTAGCATAAACTGTACCAAAATATCAGGATTACCTCTGTCACTTTCATCAAAATTTGCAAATGCACTTCCTGCCCAAATACCTAAACCAGTATTAACAAATAATAAGATTAAAACGCATTCTCCAAAAAATATTGTCACTTCAAACGGAAATTTAGCTAAAATACAAATTGGAATCCATATAGATAATAAACCTGGAAATGCCATGAATAATAATGCAAAAGCCTTGCCTTTCATAATTAATAAAGACTCAACTGGATTTGATTTCATAATCCATAATCTCTTACCTTCAACACCAAGCATAGTAGAACCTAGCATAGTACATTGCAA
>DAEH01000076.1 GCA_002497685.1 Euryarchaeota archaeon UBA169 | reverse complement strand
ACTTCTTCGTCTACTTTAACTAAATACTCTTGCTCAATTTCTGGATCACTCATTTTGCCTCGTAAATATATGCACTATTAGAATCTAAATCGGGCATTTCTCCCAATCTCCAACCTGGAGCTGTTGTCTCAGCGTAATAATAACTAATTTCATTTGATTTGCCTTCATTTAAGATGTAATGCACCCCTTCAGCTCCAGTGACATTTATGCCTACTGCTGCATGCCCATAACCATCCCATGCTTCGGGTATTAATATTATAGATGCGTCAAAACCTAGAATTTCGACTAAGGAAATTAAAAGTGCTGAAGTATCTTCACAATCTCCCGTCTGATCTACTAAAGTTTCTATAGGATATCTCGGATATTCACCAACGCCTGCTGTTATGTTATCTTCTGAATATTTCAATGATTGTGAAAAACTAAGAATAAAATCAATTTCATCTAAAAGTGTAAAATCTTCTTCCTGAGATATATTGTGCAGTATATTGGCTATTTCTAGTAATTCATAATCATCAATTGTAACAAAGTTAAGATAATCTCTATATTCAGATATCATATGTGGTTGACTTACATAATACGAATATCGTTCAGGATCAAAAGTATAACTAAATTGGTACTCAGTCATACGGAATAGCCATTTGAATGATTTAAGATAACCAAAATTAAAAACCTCAATCTCCAAAACTAAGGAGGCATCATTTGAATCATTTGAATTATCTAAACTACCATTAAGTGTTTGATTAGTTTTGTTCCATGTTCTTGTCTCTAGATTAAAAATTATTGTATATGTATATGTAGAATTTGAACTACTTATATCTAATTCCTCTGAATTACGGTATTTTAAAAAATAGGCTACTACTGTAAATTCATGAAATGTTTGATTATCTGGAATATTATACTCAAAATCTGCAGTTAAATTGAAATCTTCTTGCCAAGGAACATTCCATGGATTACCTGCATTATCAAAACGCTTTAATTGCTCGTTACCTTGATATAAAAAGAAAATAACTGGTGCAGTTCTCTTATTATTCTGTTTATCAATTAATTGAATTTCCGTAAAACTAAATTTCAATGCTAAATCATTATATTGATCTATATCTTCTGAATCATTAAAACCATCATTATCGTCATCTGTATCTGTATTATCACCTATACCATCTAAATCATTATCTGAATTCTCTAAAGAATTAAAGGGGAAAAAATCATCAGAATCGTTAAAGCCATCATTATCATCATCAATATCTAAATTATCACCTATACCATCAGAGTCATTATCATTCCACTCACTAGAATCTCTTGGAAATGAATCTTCAGAATTGGGTACGCCATCAAAATCGGCATCGTATAACATTTGATTAAATATAGCTCCAACTAAAAGACCAATCACTAAAATCGTGGATAATTTGACACTTGATTTCATTACAAACCTAATAATATAGGTAATTCGCGCATGTTTGTAAAAGGTTCGGCCCCTGCCTCTATTAATTCCTCTTTTGTGCTCATCTTAACTAAGCCAAGTACCCTTATTCCAGCTCTAACTGAAGCTGTAACACCCGGAATACTATCCTCAATAACTACACATTCCTCTTTTGAAAAACCCATTTTTTCTACAGCATACAAAAAAAGATCTGGTGCAGGTTTTGGATTTGATACCTCTGATGCTGTGTAAACTCTACCTTCAAAATACTTGTAAAGTCCTGTTAACTTTAACGAACTCTCTACGTGCCCTGGCCTACCATTTGAAGCCACACATGTTTCTATTTTTAAAGAATCTAATACTTCAGAAATTCCATCCATAGGAACTAAATCTAACTTATAAGCATCTGATACTTTTCCTACTAATCTAGGTATCCAATCTTCTGGCAAATCCTTTCCCGACATTTCTCTCATTCCGTAAACAACTGCATCTATTGTTTTACCTCCCCATAATCTCGTTGCTTCTTCCCAAGTCATATCTATTCCTAATTCTCCTGCCATTTCAGCTATGACTTTGTTAGTCAAAGGCTCACTATCTACTAGTGTTCCATCGCAATCAAAAATAATACACTTGACTTTTTTCAATAAACTGTCACATCCAATGATTTCATTATTTCCCTCAAAAATGAAGTTGCATAAGTACCCTTGTGTAACCAAAAACTAAATACTGGATTGCCTGAATCAAAGTCTACTTTAATATCATTATATTTTTGAAACAAAGGCCTATACATACCATAAGAAGATAATTCGGGTATGTCGTCAATTATAAAGTCTTCAAATTTAACTCCTAAATCATCCATTATTTCTTTTTCCAATTCTCCTTGCCTTCCCTTTGAAAATGTACTTTTAGCTCCAGGCAATAATCCTGCGACCCAAGCCTTCCCCTCACGGCATCTTTTCGATAGTTTGGACTGATTTCTTTCTGTAACTTCAATTGTAACTCTTTGATCGGGACCTCCATAACCGTCTGCAGGCATAACTAGATCACCAATTTGAGGGAAACAAGCATCCATCCCTTCTCTTATTCTCATATCAAGAACTTTGTTGAAGATTAAGCTTTGATAACCATGTACTAACATTTTAGATAAACTCTCAGGAAGCTGAAGAATAGCGCCAGTAAAATCGTCTTTATTCCTAGATAAATGGCCTAATAGCTGTCTTTCAAAGAGCATGTGTCTAGGGAATTTATCAAGTGATTTGACAAAGTCTCTAGTTTCCAACAAATACTCTCGACCTTCATGGCCTGCAAAATTTGGTGAACCGAGAGTTAAATAATCTAAAACTGCACCTTCATAATCTCCATGAACTATTTTCTCTCCAACTATATGAGTTATTGGTCTAACTGAACCGAATCTTTGCACGCCGAAATAGTTAGGGAAAAATCCATCTAGCTCTGAAAAAATATCCTTAATCTTATTCTCACTATTGCTTGAATTTGTCACTTTTATCTTGAATTTATTCCCTACTAAATTACCTAATCTTATCGGTTTTATTGAACTGTGTTGAAAAGCAAGTTCAATATTTTCCAAGTCAAGTACAGATAGCTTATCTACAGAAGTTCTAATTGAGAAGTGTTGATTTGTAACTGCCCTCTTATCTTTAGTTCCTGCAAATCCGATCGATTTTAAGCCTATTCCTAACTTACGTGATAATTCTTTTACTAAAACATGAGTGTCCCAATTTTTAGCCTTAATTTTTACAATTTGATGCTTGCCACTTTGGTTTTCCTGCATCCAAATCCAATGAGAACGCCCCGGTATTGAAACCACTTCATCTACAACAAAGTCGTCTGCTGCCTTCCTAAGTTTCCCTCCAATCCCTGAACTCTTTGAAAAAAAAGATTCTGAGCCAACAACGTGTTGACTAACTACACTCATTCACTTTGAAATCGCTTTACTAGTGACTTTTATATCTGCGATTATTTTCTCAACTGCTTTCAAAACTGAAGCTTTTGGCGTACCTTTCTTTGTACGGACATAAAATTTAGGATTATCTAATACTATGTGGCCCATGTAATAGGAAGCATAATCAACATTTGGATTTGCAAGTGTGTGATTCATAAGAGGTCCAAGCAAAGTTTCACTCGCACCATGAATCTCAAACTCCAACTCGTTTTTAGTTTTGTTTACTACTGTAACTTCCATAGGATTGCATGGACAAAAAGGGTCATTATAAAGATTGGGCAAATTTAGTGGCTTTAATTCTTACATCATGAGGTGCATTTGTTTTAATCCCTAAAGGTGAAAACACACTACCGCTCGCAAAAAAACCTTCATTCATAATACATTCAATTATTTTGAGTTTTTTAGGTGTTTGCCCTATTTCTGCATCTCTTGCCATATCATTTATGTCAAATAGACCTGGCGGACCGTCTGCTTCTTTTCTTAATATATCAAAAAATTTACCTAAGCGCCCGTCGCAATTTTCTGGAACTAAATTAAGTTGTATTATTTTCTCCATCCAAAGAGGACCTGCAGAATCTGTAGATTCTGTATTCAATACTTCCATTTCATAATTAAGCCATTTTAAGGAAATATCTTTCTTTTCAATAATTTTTAAGAAAACGCGCAAATGATGACCTTCAGAATAGGATAACAAAGGTTCAATACTTTTATCATGTTTTCTAGCTAGTGTTTGAATTCTACCTAATAATATTCTTATTCCCACTTCTTTTGCTGCCACTCTTTTCATGGAATAAGAGCCATATCTTTTGAAACAAATTGATGGTTTAGCACCACAAAGAACGGCTGTATCTGTAGCTGCTACCCCTAGAATGCCTCCATCTTTTATATTTTCAATTACTGCATCAAGATAAGGTGCTGGAGTGCCAAAAGGATCTATATCTATCCAATCATATTTTCTTTGCTTTACTATATCTTGAACATCAGCATGAAATACTTGTGATTTCAAATTATTTAATATCAAATTATCTTTTATCGCATCTATTGCCAATTTTGAAGTATCGCAGAACTCAACATTAAAATTACACTCAAGTGCAAGACGAATTCCTCTAATTCCTGAAGCTGCCATTCCATCTAAAAATAATCCTCCAAAATCTAACTTTTTTGCAAATTCTACGTTCAAATCTCTACTAAATTTCATAGAAGGATTATAAAAAACTCCTTTAATCTTACCCGGGCCTTTATCTTTACCAGATAGATTTGCTCTAAAATTTGCCTTACCTTCTTGGTGCTCTATCAAACCATTCCAGTTTTTAATATATTAACAGCCTTAGAAGGTAAAATTGCTGAATTAATAGGAGTCACTTCAAGAGTTCTTAAATCGTCACGTTTTCGAATAGACTGAAGCAACGGATTTCTAGAACGCTTATGCATTGTTATCAACATAGGTTTACCACATTTTAACGCTTCTTTGAGAACTGCACTAAATTCTTTGGATTCTGAAACTAATTTTCCAACTTCATCAACTAAAATTAGGTCCGATTCCTCAATTGCTTTTTGAACCGAAGCCGTTGCAATTCTATTCACCGCGTCAAGTCTGATACCTAACGGAGTTGATTCTGGATTTCTCCCTGGGACCTTTGGTTTAACATCCCACCTTACGGAAGCTGATAATTCTTCTTCACCAGTTATGAAATCTTTGAGATTATATCCGACTAATTCACCTTCTTCTCGTATAGGGTGTGTGGTAAATCCACCTATACTGAATTTTTCTTCAACCATTTTAGCAATTCTCAGAACAGTTTTGGTTTTACCAGTACCTGGCTGACCAGAGATAGCTACTTTCACGGGAACCATATAGAATGCCTTAATTGAAAAGTCGATATAAGTATTTATGCCTATGAATTATATTCTAAACGCTCGGGACAATTTTTCCTCCGCGAACAACTATTACACTTACCTGCCCTTTTGTGATTTCTATGAGCTTCCAACTTTCCTGCTAGAATATCATTCATTTCGTCTAATTTATCAATTACAAGATTTTTTAACTTTGTATCCCAAATAATTTCATGCGGTTTATTATCAAAGCCATATCGTATTTGCCCTAAAGGTGGCTTTTTTTCAAAAGTCTCTTCGGCAAGTAAACAATAAGCTCCAATCTGCAACACGTGGCTGAAAAATGGCGCTCTAGGAGGCCTACCTGTCTTAACTTCTACTGGAATGCGATCATCACCTTTCTTTATGATATAATCTGGGCGGCCTGCTAAATTATAATTTGATGATTTCAGTATAGGAGTATCTTCTGTTAAACCATCTGGAGTCTCAATTGTTTCTTCACCTAATTTATAATCATCTCGAAGCTTATCAATTTTCTCTGTAGAAACTAAAAGTTTGTAAAGGAAAAAAGAAGCTACAAGCATCCAACCAATACCTATTATCAAAAGTATAACTCCTAAATTCAATCGCAGATTATCTGTAGAAAGCCAAAGAATCACAAGCGCTACAGTAACTACGGCCATTATCATTCCAACGACAATTAATAACGTAGATGATGTCTCACGAGACTTCTTTTCTTCTACTAATAAATTTGTTAGAGAAGTACCTATTTCTTTATGTTTTTCAACACCTGAGCTTACTTCTTCGCCCTCTGCATCTATACCTTTTAAGTCTAAATGCCAAGATAGTGGGCAATAGCCGTATCGCTCCATCTCTGAAGCTGAAATAATATGTTTGCTCATGGGGTTAAGTCCGGAATTTAGTCGGAGTCACCTAAAGAGTACGTAATAAAAAAATTAGTGCACTGCACTAAAAGCTGAAATACTGATCATGCCAAGCTAAATTACCATAATCTGCAATTTTATAATTATAATTTAATACTTGCTTACCTTCTTCTGAATTAAACTCCATCGTAATTATCAATTCATAAGAATCTGCATGAGGGCCATCAAAAATTAATACGGGCAATTTTACTGATTGCTTGGGATTCAAAGCTCCAGGATAGTGAGTTTCTGTCTGAAGTAACTCTGTAGAATTCCAAACAGCCAATTTTACTTTAAGATCAACAATCTCTTTAGTTCCCGTATTACTAACTTTTGACTGCACAAAAAGGCCTGAATATGAGCTGTGATAAACGGTATCAATTTCAACTTCAGTTCTAGGTAAAAAATAAGAGTAGCAAAGTAAAACCAATAGAACTGCAACAATTATTACTACAAACTTTCCCATGATTTTGCGTTGTTCTACTAAACTCATAATGTAGCCCCTATCGAAGAAATTAAACTCATACCTGGCTCTGGGATGATATAATGCTTCTCATTATCTCCAAACTCAGTATCCATTCCGTTTTTTTGTATTCCAAGCCATGTTGGAAGAATATTATATCCTGCCACTTCTTTCACACGAAGATCCATCATAACTGCGGAAGTTTTTAGTTTAATTGGACCTAAACTTAACTCTCCCCCTATTGCAAAAGATAATTGACCTCCTTCGCTGTTTAACATCTCAAAAACAGGATATAAACCAAATAATTGATTAGGGATTATCTCAACATGCTTTATGTCTACTGCATGTATTACCATGTAATCCAAATGAAATTGAGGCGTTGCTGGAGAAGTTGTTGTTGTTAGATATGCACTTTCTATACCTTGAGGAGAATCGATAACATAGTTAACACCATCTAATATCATAGTAGTATTATCTCCTACATTCTTAACATCGATAAAAGTACCTGAATGTCCGCCAGTATATCCTTCATCAACTATTAACATAATATCAATCTCTTTAGAGCTAGTTGTTACAAACAAGTCTGGAAAACCTTGAAATACAAATGATTCATCCATATCAAACTCAAAATTAGGATTAATACCCATATGAAATTCTTCAGGGACATCATGCACTATTGCCTGAGCAGACTTCCAAGAACCATAGTCACGATTAGCAGTCTTAACCCAAACATAATCCATTCCTTTATCTGCTTTGTAAATTATATCTATTTCTTTACCAACTATGACATCCGCCCGTAATTCATTAGGTACTGATGAAAAGTAAACCTCATTAAATGAAGGTCGAGTCATATTATGCGTTCTAAGGTAAGCTCTACCTATTCCTCCGGTTTGCTTAATATCAAAGATAGCATCTAAATCTCGTTCACTTGTTTTTCCAGTTTGAAAATAAGCTTGAATATTATTATTTTGCTGAACTTCGTCTAAGAATAATTCTATGGCAGTTTCATTCTTACCTCTATTAATATCTAAGTAAATCCAAGGTGTAACTGGTGACCAATCGCCTAAATTCAAATTAATTTTATCTGGATCTCCAAACTCAGTTGATAATTGAGCCGAAGTCAAAGTTCCTTCTAAATACATCTTAAGAACATCTCCTTGATCATCTTGTCTCAATAATATACCATGAGTCCAAGCTGTATCCATCTCACTAGTATTTCCTGATTCAATACCTAATATTATCCTTGATGGTGCACTCGAAGAACTGAAATTTGCGTAGATATCGTCACCCAAACCAATATCTAAATCAACTCTTTCTGGAACCTCAGGGATTGAAAGCTCGAGATTTGTTTCAGATTCTTCATCTGTAATCGATGCAAATAAGGAACCAAGCTGCTTATTGGTCAATAAGGAAATATTTCCAACGATTGGCGCATCGGCATCCTCTAAATCAGATAAAAAAATTGAAGCATTAACATCTACTTCTTCAGGTAAATCATCTATCCTCAATAATACACTTCTGTTAGCAAAATTTGTGACATCTACTAGAATACTACTCATTGCTGGTGAGTTCCCATTGAAATCTTCAAGGACTACGTCTACTGTAGTACCTACTTCTTCTACATCAAGTAAATTAAGTGATACTTTTGGTGAAATACCGGTAATGTAAATTTTTGCATCCATACCTCCTTCATCAGACATATTGAGAGACACTCCCTCAATCCAATTTGTTACTAAACCTTCTGTTTCCCCAAGTTGTAAATCTAAAGCTAAAAAGTCTATAGGTTGGTTTGAACTTATGTCAACACCAAAATTACTTCCCTGGATGTCTAAAGATAACTGCATATCGCTTGGCAATCTAGGAAT
>DAEH01000040.1 GCA_002497685.1 Euryarchaeota archaeon UBA169 | reverse complement strand
TTCAGTTCTCTCCATTCTTCGGCGTCAGATTTAGTTACATAAGCTCCACCTTCAGAAAGGATTTTTCGAATATCTTCATAATAGGTATCAACTCTTTCCGACTGAATTATTACTTCATCAGCTTCAATACCTAACCATGCTAAATCTTCTTGAATCATATCATATGCATCTGAATCTATCGCATTTGGATTAGTATCTTCTAATCTCAGAATTAACTTTCCGTTATATCTAGTTTTATAATAATTATTCAATGCTAAGGCTCTAGTATGTCCTAAATGAAGCGGACCGCTTGGACCTGGTGCGAAACGTAGAACTACTTTATCAGCATTATTCAAGGCTGTTAACTCTTTAGTTTCTGCTTTTACTGGTTTTTTCTTCTTTGGAATATATGATTTTAAAGCATTAGCATCAAGTGAATTCACTTCAACAATAACTTCATCAATAACAGACATTAAATCTTTAGCCTGCGTACGGAATTCAGGATATTTGCCCATTGCTTTACCAATGACACTCTTAGATTTAGCTTCACCATATTGGGCTGCCTCAATTTTGGCTAGTTCCAAAAGCTTGCCTTTGATATCTGACACAATTACTGAAAGAAGGGGGGGTTTAGGCCTTTTACTAACTACAAAATCTTTTATTTACTCCTTTTGAATTCAAAGTTTGTGAAGTTAGCCTTAGCAGTAACTGTGATGTTTTTGTCAATAGGATGCATTGACATACCAGCCATGAATGGTTTGATGGATAGACTTGTCCCTGAAGAAGAGAAAACGTACTCTACTTTCGAAGTGTGGAATACACAAGGGAATTTTGCTCCAGATCCAAACCAAGACCAAGAAACTGTGACTAATGCTATAGCAGACATAGTAGCTGATCCTTTACAATTCCAAAAACCTCTACAAAATCTTTCTTGGGAAATTAATACACATTCATTTGTTATTGAAAGTGAATGGGAAGCAAAGTACGTCGAACTAACTTTAAGTGTAATCTATGAATTGATTGGAGGAAACCAGCCTGATGAAGGACCTGCAGGAACTCTAGATTTCAGCTTAACAGACCCTACTGGCGGCCAGCATGGAGAAGGATATGAAATTGTGACATGGAATAATCCTGTGAATGAAAGATTATTAGTTTTACCTCCAATATATGGAACTTGGACTATTCAAATATCTGGTTCTGGATTTGAAGGCGTTGGTGCTTTAGTTTACTCTGGAAATTATGATATTCAAGTTGAAAGTGAACAATTAAATTAAACTTTCTAATATTAGAATTAAACCAATTATTAAGCAATAAGGCGTAAAATAATGAAATTGCTGATTGTTAATTAATTTAAGAAGAATTTTAATAGAAAAGAAACTAGAGATAACTGAAGCAAGGAAACCTAAAAGAATTGAAATGAAACCAACCTCTTCCAATGTACTTCCTGCCTGATTAAGTTTAAGTAAAGTAGCACCAAGTATGGCAGGTATAAAAATTAAAAATGAGAACTTTGCAGCCTTTATTGGTTCTACTCCAAATATTCGCAGAAAAGAAATAGTAATACCTGAACGCGAAATACCTGGAAGTATAGATAATCCTTGAAAAACACCAATATAAAAGGCATGTAACGATGATAAGTCTTTAACATCTAAACTATGATTAATGTCTTTAGAATACCAAATAATTGTCCCTGTAACTATCAGGCAAGAACCTACCAAATACATTTTATCATAAAAACGGCTAATAATCTCTCCATCAAATAATAACCCGATAAATGCCGTTGGTATTGAAACTATTATTACTAGGAATACTACTTTTTCTTCATCCTTAAAATTATTTAGATTATTCAAATTTTTCAGTGTTGAGGGTATTGCACCTGCAAATTCTCTTATCTCATGACGTAAAATATATGAAACTACTATTAATGAGCCTAAATGTAAAATAACATCAAAAAGAATAGGAGGTTCTTCATCGAAATAGTGCTGAAATATGGCTAAATGGCCACTACTGCTTATGGGTAACCACTCAGTAATCCCTTGAAGTATTCCAAGAAATATTGCCATCCACCAGTCCATAACTGCCCAATCGTCATGTTTATTTAACCAACGGTTGAATATGTTCTAATGGTTGAGTCAAAAATACGATGTACAACTTGCTACAACGTCTTCAATACTGGCAAAGAAATGGGAACTAAAGCAACATGTCCCATGTGTGATTCAGCTGTACTTATAAACGAAAAAAATATTGTAGGAGATATTAAAAAACAAATTTCTGATTTATCAAGTAAGATTGGAAATGAAGTTAAAAAAGCAATTACTGGAAAAACTAAGGAAAAGTCAACTTTAACTGTAAAAGGGAAAAAATATGATAAAGAACTAATGGATCTAGTATTTGAAATTACAAAGAACAAAACTGAAATTAACCTTAATGATAGTAAGAAAATATTTTCTAAAGTTAAAGATTATAATGACTATACTGTAATTGAAAAACAGACTGTTGCACACATTCGTAAAAAATATAAATTTACCTCAGAGGCAAATAAATGGTTGAGGAATGAAATACGAAAAGAAGCTAAAACAAGGATAAAAGACAAAAGAGTCAAAGATCCAACTAACGAAGATTTTAAGGACGAAACACCCCTTAAAATGGCTTTTACTAATATAAAAGATGCATATACTTGGGAAAATATAAATAATCTTAGTGAAAAACCAAAAAGTAATGCTCAGTGGGCTGGAATTCTTCTTTCCATTGTATTTGTACTCGGACTTCTCTCTGGTGTAATGTATGGACTTAAGTGGAATAATCAAGAAGATCAATGGGATAATAATGGACTTTCATCAGTTCACGGTTCAGTAATTGATGAAAATGGAAATGCAATTGAAGGGGTGGCAGTTTATGGAGGAAACAAGCAGACTACGACAAATAATCAAGGTCAATATTACCTTTATGACTTACAGGGTGAGGAAATTAGCATTCTATTTTCAGTTGAAGGATACAAAGATGTCAGTGTCTGGATGGACATACGTTCGGGAAGTGCAAACATTTTAGAGATTGAAATCGAAAAGGGCGATGGAAATATTAAACTAGATTTCAGAAAAGAAATAGCTGAACCTTGGCCTCCAAATTATGCCCTTGCTCCAATATTTATGATATCTGCAATTATAACCTTAATGGGAAGTGCCGCAGCCCTTCTACAAGAGAATTTCAAGATTGCAATAACTGGATGCCTCTTTGGAATTATTAGCTACGGTTTCCTAATAGGTAGTATTCTGTCAGTCGTTGCTCTCGCACTTTTACTACTAGATTATCAAAAATTTAACAACACATGACCTCATGGAAAGTAATTGAAGAATGGAACCATATGGGCAAATGGAACAAAACAAGTTTTGTCCTTTTGTGGGGTTGGCTATCATTATTATTGTTTAGTCCCTATCTTATTGAGAGTGGAACTACCGGAGATTTAAGTGGTGTAGTAGGTAAATATGATAATAAAGAAATTATAGGAGACATGAATATTATAGCTAAAAGTGTTTATTACCTCGGCGATCTAAATTGTCACCAATTATCTCATAGATCCTATTCATATAACGATAACCAAATGTCATTTTGTGCTAGAGATACTGGAATATTTGTGGGTTTAGTCATAGGCTTCATGTATGCATCAAGAAAAAGAATAGTACTTACACTACCTCTTGTCATTGCTGCGCTGATTCCTATTGGATTGGATGGAACTATACAACTTTTAACTGACTATGAATCAACTAATCCTAAAAGATTGATTACTGGTTTAATTGCTGGAGCTGTAACTGGAATTGCAATCAAAATTATAGCTGATTCATTAGATAAAAAATAATTACCACTCAATCTCAGTATCACAAAACGGACATTTAGGAATCTGATCTGGAACTACCCTGTAGCACGTTTTACAAAGTCGGCCCGGATTATAAATTTTTTGATAAGCAAAAATAGCAACAACTGCCAATACAAATATTAACACTAAAACTACTGTAAATATCATAACTATCTCTTAAGCTCCTCTCCCACATATTGCTTCATAGATTTAGGATTTAAAGTGGTCCAAAAGAAATTAAAATCCTTCTGTGTAAAAGACCCAATCATTGCTAAAATACATAAAAATAATAATCCTCCAAGACCTGACAAGAAAAATAGCTCAAACCATCTGTCTACGGTAATGACTCCTTGTACTTGCCACATGACTGATCCTACTATTGTTGCAACTATCAATTGTACAAAAAAGTTAGATTTTGGCAAAATTTCTAAATATTTGTAGCTCAATAATCTTAAGGATAATCCGCCGACTATTTCAGATATTAATGCTGCATAAGCTGCACCCTCTCCCCCTAACCCAAATAAATTCTCTAAACCTAACTGAGGGATTCTTTTAGGAACTAAAACAAGCATTAAAATTATGCTTAAAATTGATGTTAGTACATTCAATATTGATGTTAAATCAGGGCGATCTGAACCTCGTAGAGCAATAGACCAGGGACGATTTAATACTCTCACTAGAGCCACTAAAGCTAAAATCTTCAATATATTGGAAGCTGGGATAAATTCTTTGCTAATAAATACTAAAATAATCTCGCTAGACCAAACCACAGTCATTACTACTAAGGGTATACAAACCATAGCCACATATCTCTCTGCATCATGTACCAGCGCTTTAATTTCATTCTCTTTCCTATTAGCATGTAAATTAGATATTGCTGGTAACAACATAGCTTCAATCGCTAATGCCATTGTTCCAATGAATAGTGCTATTCTTTGAACTCCAAAATAAAGCCCAACTTGATATTGTGTCCAAAAAATACCAATAAATATTTTATCAACATATTGCTTTAAAACACCAAAAACCGATGCTGCAGCAACTGGCAGCGCATAAACTTTGTAAGAGTTGAAAGTCTCAGCATCTGGTTTAGAAATAGGGAAATCTCTAAAGTACCAAAATGAGAGAAGGCCGATCACCACTATCCCTATAAGATAAGCTCGAGCCAGCCAGATAACGCCTAAGCCAGTTAAAGCTACTACAATAAAAATTAAAGAACGAAGGGTTGTACCTATTATGTTAGGTATGGCCACTCTTGCACCCTGTTCAAGACCACTGAAAGTCGCAGGCATAACTCCAACAATCAAAAATACAATGTAATAACAAACTACAGTTAACAGTAAACCTGGAGTTTGAATATCATAAATTTCTTTGTCCAAAAAACCGGTCCAAAACCAATAAGAGGTAATAAATGTAATTAACATTAATGAAATTAAAAAAAGTCTTACTGATAAAAAAGTACCAATACATTTACCTAAATCCAAACCTTCGCTAATTCGTTTTACATGAGCCATTTTAAATCCAAAAAAGGCTATGAAAGTAAATGAACCTACTAGACTAAGCGCAAAACTAAATTCACCTAGGACTGAAGCACCCATTTTTCTTGCTACAAACAAAAGTGCAACCCAACCAATTATGGCATTCACATTTTCTGCTGCAAAGAGAAGAGCTATCTTGCGTGAGGTTGCCATTGATACTGCACTGTAGATGGGATTTAAAGCAAGACCTCTTGGGGTGACTGTGAGCTCGAAACTAATTGTAGCTGGTGTTTTAGCACTGGATGATCTAAAAACTCCTAAAAGGAGCGAAAAGGGAATTGTAGGTGGGGCTGGAGTATACTCTAGCATTTCCTCTAGCTTTTTCATTGATACTGCATTAATTGCTGCAATAGGAAATGATTTTCCAGAAGATATTACCAAAAAGTTAAAAAATAAAATGATTGATCTTGATTGTGTTAAGGAATTGGACTACCCCACATTTCATTGGTCTGGTGAATACGTAGGTGATATGTCACAAGCAATTACACACAATACTGATTTTCAAATAAATGATCATTATGATTGGGAAATTAGTGAAAATTACGATAATGTTGTTTTCGCTCTTTTGTGTAACAATGACCCTTCAATACAAAATAAAGTTCTTAACCAATTAGATTCAAAAGTTGTTGCATTAGATACTATGAACTTGTGGATTGACATAAAGAAAGAAGAATTGAATCATGCCGTTTCAAAAGTCAACCTTTTGTTTCTAAATGATGCTGAAGCTCAAATGTATTCACAAGAGAATGACTTAGATAAGGCCGCTCAAATTTTGCTAAACAAAGGACCGGAATATGTAATTATTAAACGGGGTGAGAAAGGTGCAAATTTGTATGGTAAAAATACAAAAAAAGAAATACCTTGTTATGAAATAAGTGATTTTGTAGACCCCACTGGAGCTGGAGATACTTTTGCAGGAGCTTCTATGGGATATCTAGCAAAAGTAGGGAACTATGATTATGATACCTTAGTAAGAGCAATGTACTACGGTTCTGCTGCCGCATCGATTACTGTAGAAGGTTTTGGTACTGAATCAATAATGGATGCAACCTCTGAAGATGTAGAGAAACGATTTCGTAAATTGATTGGTGGGCCCGGCCGGATTTGAACCGACGACCGCCCGGTTATGAGCCGGGAGCTCCACCAGACTAAGCTACGGGCCCCGTGGCGCCGCTGATCGGATTCGAACCGATGACCGTCCGGTTAACAGCCGGATGCTCTGACCTACTGAGCTACAGCGGCACGGAATTGTTCCACTAAACTATGGTTTAAAACTTCTGCTATGGGCCAAGAATGTATTTATGGAGCGGTTAATACGCCTCAGTGTCCCTAGTAATTATGGTCAGAACAAGGCTAACTACTGGCGGTTTCGCTGAGCCTGTTGTTGCAGATACTGCAAAAAGTTTATCAAAAATGGGCCATCGCGTAATACTACTTGCGTGGGATAGAACTGCCCGAGGCGAAGAAACAGTTACTACTGATTGGGGAACTATATGGAAATATCAAGAAAAATGTTCTCTTAATAATCCACTCGCCTTCGCAAGAAAGCTTCCTGGATTTTTACGATGGAGCAGTTGGCAGATTCTAGCTTTTCAGAAAATAGAACAAAATATAATTTTACATTATCATGATTTAGATACTCTGATTGGGGGTGTATTCACATCTAAGTTAAGTGAGTTACCATTAGTTTACGACTGTCACGAAAACTACCCCGGGTTGGTAAAAGGGGCAATATCTCAGAGAGGGGCAAATATTTTACATAAAATTGAGGCATATCTGCTGAAATATTGTACCGGAATTATGGCTGCAGGGCCTGCAGGTTACGTCAGATTGAATGATATGCTAAAAATAGGAACTAACGCACCATTTAATGCAAATGAAGATGAAGCATTTAAGGTCCTGAGTAAGCCTCAAAGTGAATTTTTGAATTCGAGAATAACGAGAGTAGGGAATGCAAAAAGATTAGATTCATATCCTTTGACTCGAATTGAAAAAAGAAAGCGTAAAGACGAATTTCGGCTATTGTATATTGGAGTGTTAGAAAAACATCCTTCGAGAGGTATTATTGAAACTGCAATTACTGTAAATAAAATGAAAGGTATACAATTCGATATAGGTGGATTTGGAACGTTAGTTCCTACAATAAAGAGAATTTGTGAAAAGATGGATAACGTAAATTATATCGGTTCCATTCATCCTGATAATGTACCATTGCAGACTATTGAATCCGATGCTGTGCTAATGGCATTAGATCCTAAAAATGACAATAATAGAATGAGCGCTCCAAATAAGTTATTTGAAGCTATGTCGGCCGGAGTTCCTGTAATTACTTGCAAAGAACTTCTAATGGGGAAATTTGTTGAAAATGAAGAAATTGGTTTGACCTTTGAGTGGGGGAAATGGGATCGACTCAAAGCGGCAATAATGAAACTAGTTTATGATAAAGAATTGCAGGAGAAAATGGGTCGGCGTGGAAGAAAACTTGCTGAAAAAACACATAACTGGGGAAAATGTGAAGAAAGAATAGAATCTCTATACCGTTACGTTAAATTGAATGCAGTTAATCCTTCTTGATTGCTACAGGTTCAATGTCTACCTGCCTGATTAATCTGTAACCTTGATTTGATTCTAAGTAAGAGGCATTACCATTTAATTCCATATCAACTATGTGCGCTGGAAAATTAGCTCCTGATAAGGTATAAAGTCTAGGGCGGCCTGCAAACCTAGGATTAATCTCAGAAACTTTCTCACCCATTAAATCTACTGAAAAAATACCAACTGGGTTTTTGTCAATAATATTTACTGCTTTTTTAGCTACAGATATTATATTTTCTAAGTTAACCGTTTTAGCCAAACGAACATCCCCTGTTATACCTGTTGGTGAAATTGCTTCATGGATATAACCTAGTCTTTCCAACATGCCCATACCACATAACTCAGAATCTCTATTGTAAATTAAGGTAACATTATAATTCCCTCCAGTCAAATATTCTTGAGCTATCCAAGATGAAGAAAAACCTCTTTCCTTCCAGTATTCTATCCACATCCATCCAAATTTAGAATTTGAAACTACCAATGAACCTTTGCCTCCCGCACCTGTTTTCGGCCTCAACCAAACAATCTCTTCTGAAGAAATTGCATTACTAAGATCATCTTCACTATCTACATCAAAAGTCTTCGGAGCTAAATCTCCTATTTTTTGAGCTGTTAAAGATTTTGAAAGCAATATTTGAACTGTATCATCTGAAGGTAAAAATAAAGGTGACTTAATCTGGTCTCGAATTTTACTAATGAAACCAACCTCAAAATCGGGATTAGGAATTACAATGTCTATATTCTCACTATCTATAATTTCATTAATTCGATTAATGTAATCTTCACTACCGGCCCTAGGTGCACGAAAAACTTTATTGTAATATTTACAACTTTTACTAACTAGAGAAAAGTTATCTGCATCAGCTTCAGTTGCAAAAACATTAATTTTAGCTTGATTTAAACTAAACGCTAAATCCATTCCGATTGCCCCCGCTGCGCCAGTCAGTAATACATTAGCCATGTTTATCCTCTAAATGTCTTATTATTTATAATCTAAGTTTACTAAAAATTGAAATCTAAGACTTGCGTTTCAAATGTTTGAAGATTAACTGCAACAGCTCTACAGGGATCTGGCTGAAAACCCATCATTTTTTGATAATCTGTCTGAGATTGCCACGTACCTGGATTTATCATTAATACTCCATTAAATTTTTCAACTCCAAATGAATGAACATGACCTGTGACAAAAATATCAGGTACATCATGTATCAAAAGATAATCCTGCTTCTCGGGTGCTAAGGGTGTCTTTGCGCCATATATGGGAGCTAAATGTCTTCTTTTGAGGAGTTCTTTCATCATTCCCATTGGATCGTCGTATGATAGATCTCTGAGACTTACTAAATCATCTAAAGATTTGCCATGATAACACATTGCCTTTACTCCTGCTAAATCTAAAAGAACAGGATTAGCTGTAAATGTTAAATTATCTCCAAAATTCTTAATAACTTTGTCTGGAAGTGGTAATTGTGGTTCCATTAAACGAACTGCATCGTGGTTACCTGGCATTATTACTGTTTGAATTTCATTAGGTATCTTATTAACCGATTTGGATAACTCCGCATACTGTTCCCATACGTCAGTTATAGAAAGATCTGCTTCTTGGCCGGGATAAGAATCTATACCATCAACTGCATCTCCCGCAATTACTAAATATCCGGGATTGGGAATCCACTCTTTATGATAATCAACATCTCCATTTAACCATGAAATAAATTTATCCCATTCTTTTTCCTGAAATGTGCCACTTCCTAAATGAACGTCTGAAATAAATAAAGCAATATGAGGCTCTTCTGAGCGTGAGACCTCACGATATCTACCTAAATGGGGTCTTACTATTGGAGAATTTACAAATAATACATTTCCTTGCCTACTAAGTTTACCTGAAACTCCAATAACTTCATCCATCAATAAGTTAAGATTTTGTTCCGTAGATTCTTGAAGCATTACATTAATTCTTCCACTCTTATCTTCTAATGTCACACGCGTTCTTCCATTATTAAAGGTCTGAATATCTGCAACCATTCCAATAATCTTATTTTCTTCGTCAGGATTTAAATTAGAAGTATCTCTTAAGGCATCACGCATCGAAGGATCTCTACGTACTAATTTAGATAAATTATTGAATCTATCATTAAATAAGGAAACATAACTTTCTAACTTACCATCAGACATA
The DNA here is from genome assembly GCA_002497685.1 of Euryarchaeota archaeon UBA169. Taxonomy (GTDB): domain Archaea; phylum Thermoplasmatota; class Poseidoniia; order MGIII; family CG-Epi1; genus CG-Epi1. Next base: position 2,839 of record DAEH01000040.1, on the reverse strand, counting down.
CTTTTTTGAATTTGTCTTTCAATTATGACTGGAGGAATTTCTGCAACTTTATTCCTTTCTATTGGTTTTGGAGAAGCTACTTTCTCTTCTTCAATTAAGTCTGATATCCCTAAGAATAATTTAGGTTCTGTCAAAGATGTAACTGTTTTCTCAAGTAATAATAATCCTTCAGGATGGTTTGAAATATGACTTACTAGCTCCGGAGAAGGCATTAACTTACGTTCTGAAAGCCAAGCAATTACTTCTTTCTCTTTTACTGACAAGAAGCATACAAATAGGGTATCAGATAAACCCTTTTGGTAGTATTTCTTGTATATCAAAAGCGATTATATATTATCAAGAATGGGACGGAAAAAAGAGGTATAAATAGTAAAAGAATTTATGAAACCTCCCGCAAGTTTATAGCCAGTTGGCTATATGCTAAGTTCCACTTATTGTGAATTCGATTAATATGGATAAGGAGCTAAACACGGCAAATCGCAACGTTTTCGACAAACTTATACACGATGAACGTATTTTCAAAAACAGAGAGTCTCTTTCTACATCATATGTGCCCTCTGAGTTTCCACATAGGTTTGATGAAATCAATGAAGTTGCGAATATTTTAAAAACTGCTTTTTACGGGTCAAGGCCTTCTAATATTTTAGTTTATGGACAAACTGGGACTGGAAAAACTGCTATTGCTAAATTCATTTGTAAACAGCTTAAAGAAAAGGCGGAAAATGAAAACGTAAAAATACATACTGCATACATAAATTGTAAGCAAACAAATACACCCTATGGAGTTTTAACAAACATTGGTAAAACCTATTCTGCAGAATGGGAAAAACAAATTCCTAACGCAGGATGGAGGATAGATAAGGTTTATTCTTCTTTAAAGGAAAAGGCTGATGAGAAAGGAGGTATTGCAATTGTAATTTTAGATGAGATTGATGCACTCGTTTCGAAAAATGGAGACGAAATATTATATCACCTAACTGGCTTAAATTCTGATTTAGATAATTCAAAGATATCAATAATAGGAATTTCTAATGATGCTAAATTTACCTCTTGGCTAGACCCTCGCGTGAAATCTCGGCTTGGAGAAGAATCACTGACATTTGCACCATATAATTCTCCGCAAATTGAGGACATCTTGATTCAACGTGCAAGAATGGCTTTTAATGAGAATACAGTCGATCCAATGGTAATGACTTACTGTGCCAGTAAGGCTGCGCAGGAGCATGGCGATGCCAGAAAAGCTATCGATTTACTTAGAATTTCCGCAGAATTAGCTGAAAGAGAAGAAAGAGAATTTGTTACGATGGACTATGTGAATAAGGCGCAGAATGTCATGGAAAGAGATCAGGTGAAGAGTATAGTTATTACCTTACCAATACAACATAAAGCTACTTTAGCAAGTATACTTCTGAATCAAGGGAATAATAATAACAGTCAACAAACAACTGGAGAAGTATATGGTACTTATACAAAACTTTGTAATAGCTATAATTTAGATGATTTAACCCAAAGACGAGTAGGTCATATTATTTCTGAATTGGACATGCAGGGATTAATTAATGCAAAAGTTGTTAATTTAGGAAGACACGGAAGAACTAAGTATATCGATTTAGCCGTAGATAAAAAACAATTATTAAGCATAATCAAAAATGATCCTTTTCTATCTGACTTGATTGAATCCATGACTAAACTGCAGATATCCACAACGAGTATGCAATCTAGACTACTCTAAGACTTACTAGCAATTCCTTCATTCCACCCTTTTTCCCAGCCTGCAGCTATTGCGCCTTGGAGTCCAGCATTGCGAGCTGCTTCTTTTGCTGAAGCAAGAATTCTTTCTCTTTCTTCTTTGGTTTCTTGATTATTAACTTTACTTGCAATTTCTTTAGCTTTGATTGTTAATTCCTGAGCTTCCGACCATAAGATACTTTTTCTTTCTTCAAAAACTTCTTCAGCTTCCTTAGGTGAAACTGACATTGCTTTCTGATAACCATTTTTTTTAGATTCATTATAAGCATCAACTTTCATACCAGTTCCCTTTGCCTTATCTTTAGTATACTTAGCCCAAGACAAACCTCTTGTTATTCCTGGCACATATTTCTTTATAAAATCAGGAATTTCGGAGGCAAAGTTTTCATCTGACATAACTTTACAATAAATGCTTACTAAAGAAAGTTAACCTTAATCTCTATAAGTATCTGGAAAGAACAAAAGTAAAACTGTAATTATTTCCAAACGTCCGAGCATCATTAGTGCCGACAATACCAACACAGTAGGATCGCTAAATCCATAATAAGTAGTGGAAGGGCCAATCGCCCCCACACCTGGACCTATATTGGCTAAACAAGATAACGATATCGAGACTCCGTCTATTAATGTTAATGAAGGTTCTAGAAATAAAGTTACTAAAGAACCAAAGAGAAAGATAATTATAAAAATAAAGAAAAACACTCCGACGTTCCTGAATAGGGATTCATCTAATACTTTGTCACCGATTCTCAATTTTATTATTGCACGCGGATGTATTACAAGAAGTAATTCTCTCTTTAATGCCTTAAACAAAAGCATGATTCTCACAGTTTTTAAACCGCCAGTGGTAGACCCTGCAGATCCACCCATGAACATAATTAATAGTAAAACAAAAAGTGACATTTTAGGCCATAAGGCATAGTTTGTTGTAGTAAAACCAGTACCTGTCAAAAGTGAAACTGTCTGAAATATAGTATGGCTAAAATTAGAATTAAAAGATTTATCTTCATTGAATTCTAAAAGTAAATTAACCAAAATCAGACTGGAACAAGAAAGAATAAGAAACAGGTAGACCTTCAGCTCTTCATTC